>NZ_ANAH02000069.1 GCF_000335475.2 Cystobacter fuscus DSM 2262
TTTCTCTTCCGTGGGGGCGCGGAACCTACTGCCGTTCCGCCCGTCGTGTCAACTCGCTTCGTCGACTCGTTTTTTCCCGCCCGCCGCTTGTTTGTCACCTGCGTGACAACTTCGCTTCGGGGGAGGCGGCTTCTACCACCACCGCGTTTCGAGTCAACCCCGCTTCGTCGACTTCTTATTTCGCTCTGTTGTGCTTCGCTCGGCCAGAGGTTCCCACCGCCAGTGCGGTTTCGCCTTTCCGTCCGAGGGGGCGCGGCTTCTATCGCCTCGTCCCAGGGGAGTCAACCACCTTCGTCGACTCCTTCATCCCCGCTCTCCGCCTTCGGTCGCCTGCGCGACTTCGTCCGGTTCGTGGGAGCGCGGCTTCTACCACCGCCGCGTCTTGAGTCAACATCCCTTCGTCGACTCGGTATTTCGTCTTTCTCGTCCAGGTGTCCCACCGCCAGCGCGGTTTCGCCTTCCTGTTCGAGGGGACGCGGCTTCTACCACCGCCGCGTCTCGAGTCAACACTGCTTCGTCGACTCTCTATTTCGCCCTTCTCTCCCAGTCGTCACCGCGATGTCGCTTGCGCGATGTCGCCTTGCCGAGGGGCTGAGATTTCTAACACCTTCGTTCGGGGAGTCAACTCCACCCGCGCATTGGAAAGGAGGTTGGGGAACACAGCATCTCGACCGTTCCGGGCTCATCCTCGCTGCAGGCATGGAAACGAGCGCTTGCAGGGCTCGCGCGTCCATGTGCGCCACCATCGCCCCGTGTACACCCACGCGATAAGCTCCCACTCCATGCGACTGCTCCTCAATCTCCTGTGGGTCGTACTCGGTGGTGGATTCATCATCGCGCTCGAGTACCTACTCGGTGGGCTACTGCTCTGCCTCACCATCGTCGGCATCCCCTTTGGGGTGCAGTGCTTCAAGCTCGCCGGACTCGGCTTGTTCCCCTTCGGCAAGGACATCGTCGACGTGCCAGGCGCCAGCCCCCTGGGCTGTGTGCTCAACGTCTTCTGGATCGTCGTCGCTGGCGTGTGGATCTTCTTGAGTCACATCGGGCTCGCCCTGGGGCTCGCCGTGACCCTCATCGGAATCCCCTTCGCCATCCAGCACGTGAAGCTCGCCCTGCTCGCCCTCGCCCCCTTCGGCAAGCTCGTGCGCGACGCGTGAGTGGCCTCAGAACGCCACGCCGAATGCCAGACGAGGCGTGGGCACGATCTCCACCCGGAGTGCACCCTCCCCCGCCGGGGACTCCAGGTCGGGAATGGATCGGTACTGGGCCGAGAAGCCCGCGGCGAGCGTGAACCGATTGAACAACACCAGCGTCCAGCCCACGCTCCCGCCCAGCCCCACTCCAATCCCCCTGCGTCGCACCCGATCCTGGGAGCGAAGTTGGTAGTTCGCGCTCAGCTCGGGGCCGAAGTAGATGCCACTCGGCGCAGTGCCCAACACGAAGAGCCGGATACCCAGGGTCCCCGACAAACCCAGACTCCAGGTTTCCGGTGTGCGGCCGTAGGCGAACTCCGGCGCCACGTACAACGAGAAGCCGCGGCCAAAGGCCCGCTCGTACTCGATCCCAAGTTGTGAGTGCGAGAGCGCCAGGGGATTGATGGTGAAGGTATTGCGCGCCCCCAGGTCCTCTTCCACCGGGGGCTTCGGCTTGCCAATGCCCGAGAACCAATCCCGGAACCGCGTCAGGACGTCGTCCTCCGCTCGCGCCATCCCCGGCGACAGGACCCACAGTAAAAAGAAGATGCTCAGCACGGTGCGATGCATGGTGCGCTCGTGGGTCGAACGTCTCGTGGGGAAGGTCCTTCGAAGCCGCGACGGCCTTCATCATTAGGGCACAGCGACCACCGGCTCAAGGCGCTTCACTCTCCCCCCGCTGACCCGCCATGGAATCGAGCGCTCGGTGAATCAGTGTATCTTCGTCTTTTCACTGTCCCCGAAATCCTACGGTTCGACCCCCGCGAGGTGGCCGCATGGTAGCTCGCATCAAGGCTGTTCCTCTTGTCGTGTCGCAAGCAGCCCTCGCCGTGACGTGGCTCCTGCTCATGGCGGCGAGCACCGCGGCCTCCGCCGCGCCATTCACCCTCTTCGAGAGCGGGCAGGTGCGACCCCTCGCCTTGTCACCCAGCGGCCGGTTCCTCTACGCCGTCAATACCCCCGACAACCGCCTCGAGGTCTTCCAGCTCAAGTCATCGGGTCTCGTGCCACTCGTGTCGATTCCCGTCGGCCTCGAGCCGGTCGCGGTCGCCGCCCGGAGCGATGAAGAGGTCTGGGTCGTCAACCACCTGTCCGACAGCGTGAGCATCGTGCGGCTCGACGACAGGAACACCCACGGCGCCGTGGTACGGACCCTGCTCGTCGGTGACGAGCCTCGCGACATCGTCTTCGCCGGACCGGGCAGGAGCCGCGCCTTCATCACCGCCGCCCACCGCGGTCAGAACGTGCCCTTCGACCCTCGGCTGACCACGCCGGGCATCGGCCGGGCCGATGTCTGGGTCTTCGATGCCAACAGGACAGGTGCATCGCTCGGTGGCGACCCGCTCTCGATCCTCACCCTCTTCGGTGACACGCCCCGCGCGCTCGCGGTGACGCCCGATGGCTCGCGCGTCTACGCCGCTGTCTTCCACTCGGGCAACCGCAGCTCGGTCATTCATGAGAGCCTCGTGCCCAATGGCGGTGAGGCGGTGGGCGGTGTTCCCGGCCCCAACGTCAACTTCCAGGGGCTGCGGGGGCCCGAGGTCTCCGTGCTCGTGAAGTTCGACGGCACGAACTGGCGCGACGTGCTCAACCGCTCCTGGACCGACAAGGTGCGCTTCTCCCTGCCGGACAAGGACGTGTTCGTCATCGATGCCACCGCCAATCCTCCGGCGCAGCTCGCGGGCTCGTCCGGCTTCTACTCCGGCGTGGGCACCATCCTGTTCAACATGGCCGTCAACCCGGTGAGCGGCAAGGTGTACGTGAGCAACACCGAGGCCCGGAATGATCTGCGCTTCGAGGGGCCGGGCACCTTCGCCGGCAGCAGCCTGCGGGGCCACCTGCACGAGAGCCGCATCTCGGTGCTCGGCTCCTCGGGCGTCGCGCCCAGGCACCTCAACAAGCACATCAACTACGCCGCCTGCTGCGCCGCCCTTCCCAACGCCGAGAACGACAAGAGCC
Organism: Cystobacter fuscus DSM 2262; assembly: GCF_000335475.2. NCBI lineage: Bacteria > Pseudomonadati > Myxococcota > Myxococcia > Myxococcales > Archangiaceae > Cystobacter > Cystobacter fuscus. Next base: position 3,153 of record NZ_ANAH02000069.1, read on the forward strand.
TCGCCCAGCCGCTCGGCATGGCGGTGAGCTCCAACGGCACCACCCTGTACGTGGCCGCGTTCGGTTCCTCGAAAATCGGCGTCTACTCCACCGCCGCGCTCGAGGCCGACACCTTCGTGCCTGGCACCACCAACCAGATCCCCTTGAGCGGCGGCGGCCCCACGGGACTGGTGCTCGATGAGGCTCGCGGGCGCATGTACGTGCTGACGCGCTTCGACAACGCCATCTCCGTCGTCAACACCGCCACGAAGCAGGAAATCGCCCACCTGCCCATGTTCAACCCCGAGCCGCCGAGCGTGGTGGCCGGCCGCCCCTTCCTCTACGACGCCAGGAGGAGCTCCAGCCACGGCGACTCGTCCTGCGCGAGCTGCCACATCTTCGGCGACTTCGACAGCCTCGCCTGGGACCTCGGCAACCCGGATGCCGCCGTGGCCAACAACCCCAACCCCATCGTGCCCGTGCTGCCTGAGTTCGGCACCGACCCCACCTTTGGTCAGGATCCTGGCTTCCATCCGCTCAAGGGCCCCCTGCTCACCCAGAGCCTGCGCGGCATGGCCAACCACGGGCCCATGCACTGGCGCGGCGACCGTACCGGCGGCAACGACACCCCCAACGCCCAACCCAACAGCGGTGCGCTCGATGAGGCCGCGGCCTTCAAGAAGTTCAACCCCTCCTTCATGGATCTGCTCGGACGCTCCGCCCAGCTCACCCCGGCGGAGATGCAGCAGTTGTCCGACTTCGTCCTCCAAATCACCTACCCGCCCAACCCCGTCCGCAACCTGGACAACTCCCTCACCCCCCAGCAGCAGGCGGGAAGCGACTTCTTCTTCGACACCACCAGCTTCTTCCATGGTCCGTGCGGCAGCTGCCACCAGCTCGACCCCACCGCCAACCCCCAGGAAGGCGCCTTCGCCGGCTTCTTCGGCACCAACGGCAGCTCGTCCTTCGACGCCGAGCCGCTGTTCCCCAAGGTGCCCCACCTGCGCAACATGTACCAGCGCGTCGGCATGTTCGGCGCCGGCTTCCCCTTCGGTCTCCAGCCCGCGGATCCCTTCCTCGGAGATCAGATCCGCGGCTTCGGCTTCAACAGCGATGGCGCCATCCCCACCCTGTTCCGCTTCAACAGCGGCTTCGACCGCAGCCCCGACAACCCCGCCGGCATCCCCAACACGCCCGAGGGGCTCGCCGCCAAGGCGAACATGGAGCTGTACATGCTCGCCTTCGAGAGCAACCTCGCTCCCATCGTCGGCCAGCAGGTGACCCTCACGGATGCCTCCCCGGCCGAGGCGCTCGCCCGCCTCCACTTGCTGATGGCGCGCGCCCATGTGGGGGAGTGCGATCTGGTCGCCAAGGGACAACTGGCCTCCAGGCCCGTGGGCTTCCTCTACCTGCGCAACGGCGGGTTCAAGCCCGACCACGCGGCCCTGCCTCCGCTCTCCGAAGCAGCCCTCCGCCAGCTCGTCTCCATCACCCGTGGCGCCCTCACCTATACCTGTGTCCCTCCCGGCGCTGGGCAGCGCATCGGGATTGACCGGAACCTCAATGGGGTTCTCGACGGCGACGAGCCCTAAGCCACGTCCAGGAGCCGCCGGGCCCCGAAGCCCGGCGCGACTCCCCGCAGATGCACCCCCCTGGGGGTAACGCCCATCCTCTTCCATGCCCCCGCCCCCCTCCGCTCCCCCGCCCTCCTCCCTGGCCCGCTCGACGCTCATCCACATGGGCGTGCGCATCGCGATCATCATCGCGCTGACCACCTTCTTCAGCTACCTCCACATCTTCAATGCCCTGCGCACCGAAACGCTCGTCCAACTGGAGCGCGGCGTTCTCGAGCGCGTGCAGCGCGAACAGGCCATCTTCGTGCTCGCCCAGGACAACCACGCCCTGCTCAAGCAGGTCTTCGAGGAGCGGGTGCGCTTCTGGCGCCAGGAGGATCCCCGCGCGCCGTTCGACCGGCTGTTCGTCCAGTTGCCCGATGGGTCGACCCGCAGCCGGCTCGAGGGCTTCGATGGCACCCGGATGCCCTGTCTCTTCATCCCCCAGGGATTGAACGTCGACGCGCGGTTGCAGCGCTCGCTCCTGGCCGCCTACGACGTGCTCTCGCAGTACGGTCCCGCCTTCCACGTGCGCTTCACGGACACGTACATCTCGTTTCCCGGCGGCGCGGTGGTGCTCTACTGGCCAGCCCAGCCCACCTGGTGCCATGACGCCACGCCCTCGTTCAACGTCAACGAGTTCGATTTCTACGCCCTCAGCACGCCCGAGAAGGATCCACTCCGCCAGACCGTCTGGACCGGCATCATCGCGGACCCCGTCGCCCACACGTGGACCGTCTCCGCCTCCACGCCCGTCGATCTGGACGGCCAGCACACCGCGACCCTCACCCACGACATCCTCATCGAACAGTTGCTCGAGCGCACCATCAACGAGCATCTGCCGAGCGCCTACAACATGCTCCTGCGCGACAATGGGGAACTGCTCGCCCACCCCGCGATGAAGATGAACACCGGCGCGTCAGGCGTCTCGCTCGCCGAGTTCAACCCCGCCCCGTACCAGAAGCACGTGAAGTCCATCCTGGAGGCCATCCGACGCTCGCCCGAGCAGCTCATCAAGCGCCTGCCCGAATCCAATGAGTACGCCGCCACGGCCCCGCTCAAGGGGCCCGGGTGGATCTTCGTGACGATCCTGCCCGAACACGCCGTCTCCTCGACCGCCCTGGGCGTGGCGCGCTACATCCTGGCGTTCGGCGTGCTGTCGCTGCTCCTGGAGCTCGGCATCATGTACTGGGTGCTCAAGCAGCAGATCTCCCGCCCCCTGTTGGCCTTCACCCAGGCCACCGACCAGCTGGCGGGCGGTGACTTCCAGGTCGGGTTGGATCTCTCCCGCAGCGACGAGCTGGGGCGGCTCGCGCACGCGTTCCAGCGCATGGCCAGTGAGCTCCAACGGCGAGAGGAGGCCTTGCGGCAGGCCAACGAGGGGCTGGAACAGCGCGTGGAGTCGCGCACCCGGGAGCTCCAGGCCGTCCATCGGCAACTGGTCGACACCGCGCGGCAGGTGGGCCGGGCCGAGGTCGCCACCAACGTCCTGCACAACGTGGGCAACGTGCTCAACAGCGTGCACACCTCGGCGCTGATGGCCCGTGAGCGGCTCGCGGGGCTGAAGCTCGAGAGCGTGGAGCGCGTGGTGGGCCTGTTCCAGGCGCATCAGGAAGACCTCGCGACCTTCCTCACCCAGGACGAGCGCGGCCGCAGCGTACTGCCCTTCCTCAGCCAGCTGGGCAAGCACATGCAGGAGGAGCGTCAGGAAATCCATGCCCTGCTCAACGACGTCAACCGGTACACCGAGCACATCGGCGCCATCGTCAAGTTGCAGCAGCAGTACGCCCGGAATCCCCAGCACATCTACGAGCCGGTCGACCTGGCGGAGTTGGTGGAGGATGCCCTGCGCATCAACGATGCCGCGCTCGGCCGGCATTCCGTCCGGGTGGAACGCCAGTTCGAAGCGCTCCCCCCGGTGGTGACCGAGAAGCACAAGGTGTTGATGATCCTCGTCAACCTCATCAGCAACGCCAAGTACGCCGTGGAGTCCGTACCCGAGCAGGAGCGGTGTGTGACCGTGCGACTGCAACGCCCCAACGCCGAGCGGATCCAGCTCTCCGTGCAGGACAATGGGGTGGGAATCCCGTCCGAGATGCTCACGCGAATCTTCCAACATGGCTTCACCACTCGCGAGGGCGGACACGGCTTCGGCCTGCACTCCAGCGCCTTGGCGGCCCAGGAAATGGGCGGCTCGCTGCTGGCTCGCAGCGACGGACCCGCTCAGGGGGCCACGTTCATCCTCGATCTGCCCCTCCAACCGCAAACCGGACGCCAGGACACTCCTAAAGAAAATAGCGGTGCCTGAAGCGTCCATCTCTGCTTTGTATCCACCCGAGTGCACGGAAAGGGATCACGACCCATGTCGGACAAGACCATCATCATCGAGGGACTCGAAGCGCTGCGAGCGGCGGTGGGACGCAAGCTCGGCAACTCCGAGTGGAAGACGCTCACGGACGCGGAGATCGCGCGCTTCGCCGAGGCCACGGGTGACTTGCAGTGGATCCACCTGGACCGCGAGCGCTGCGCGCGCGAGTCGCCCTTCGGCGTGCCCGTGGCCCATGGCTACTACACCGTCTCGCGCATCGCCGGCCTGATCTTCGAGGCCCTCGAGGTGCGTGGCTTCTCGCTCGTACTCAACTACGGCCTCAACAAGGTGCGCTTCCCCGCCCCCCTCAAGTCCGGCGCCCGCTACCGGCTGGCGCTCGAATTGAAGGAGATCAAGGAGCTGCCCAAGGGGGTCGAAGCCCTGCTGATCGCCACCATCGAGATCGAGGGCGAGCCCAAGCCGGCCTGCGTCGCCGAGGTGCTCTACCGCTACATGCTCGCGTGAGCCAGCAGGCCCGAGCGCGCCACCCGCTCGACGGCCTCCGCCAGGCGCTCCTCGCCTTGCACGAGGGCGAGCCGCACATAGCCCTCGCCCATCGCGCCAAAGCCACTGCCGGGCACCACGGTGACCCCCGTCCGCTCCAGCAGAGCCATGGAGAAGGCGAGACTGGACTCGAATCCCCGGGGGATGGGTGCCCAGCAGAACATGGTGGCCCGGGGCTTGGGGACGTCCCAGCCCACGCGCACGAGCCCGTCCACCAGCACGTCCCGGCGCCGCTGGTAGGTGGCCGCCAGCTCGACCACGCTTTCCTGCGGCCCCGTCAGGGCGGCCACCGCGGCCAGTTGGATGGGACGGAACAGCCCATAGTCCAGGTGGGCCTTCACCTCCGCGAGCAGACCCAGCAGCCGCGCGTTGCCCACCGCGTACGCGATGCGCGCTCCCGCCAGGTTGTACGTCTTGGACAGGGAGTTGAACTCCAGGCCCACCTCCCGCGCGCCCGGCGTCTCCAGGAAGCTCGGCGGCCGGTACCCGTCGAAGGCCAGCTCGCTGTAGGCCGCGTCATGCAACACCACCGTGCCGTAGCGGCGCGCGAAGGCCACCACCTTCTCGAAGAACCCCGGCTGGACGATGGCCGCGAGCGGGTTGCTCGGGTAGTTGAGCAGCAACAGCCGGGCACGCCGCTTGACGTCCTCCGGCAGCGCCTCCAGGTCCGGCAGGTGGCCGTGCTCGGCCTTCAAGGGCACCGGATGCAGCCGCGCCCCCGCCAGCACGGGCCCCGCCGTGTAGATGGGGTAGCCCGGATCCGGCACCAGCACGAGATCTCCGGGATCCGTGAACGCCTGGGTGAGGTGGGCCAGGCCCTCCTGCGAACCGGTCAACCCCAGCACCTCGGTGCCAGGATCCAACGTCACGCCGAAGCGGCGCTGATAGGCGAACGCCACCGCCTCCCGGAAGGCCGGTAGATCCTTGAGCGGGTAGCCGTAATGGCCCGGCTCCCGCACCGCCCGCGCGAGGGCCTCGATGACATGGGGAGCGGGAGGCAGATCCGGACTGCCGATGGACAGGTTGAGGACGTCGGCGCCAGTGGCGAGCTTGCGCTGGCGCGCCTCGTCCATGGTGGAGAAGACGGAAGCGGAGAGCTGGCGCAGACGCAGGGGTTTGTGCTCGGACATGGGACGGGCGCCCCTCTACCACGCCCCCTAGTCACCGCGCAGCAACGCCACGCCGCAGAGGATGAGCAGCACGGCCAGCAGCCGCCTGGGTGACAGGCCCTCGTGGAAGAGCGCCACGCTGAAGACGAGCGTCAGGGCCGCCTCCAGTCCGAGCACCGCCACGTACACGACGCCCAGGTCCGCCTGGCGCAGCGCGAGCGCCTGGAGCACCGCCCCCAGCACGAAGAGCCCCAGGAAGGCCAGCGTCGGCAGGGGGCGGGAGACCCCCTCCGAGAGCTTCATGAAGATGCCGCCCCCCGCGAAGCAGACGGCCGTGAAGAGCAGCAACACCATGTTCCTGGCGGACACCCGGCCTCCCTCTCAGTCGTGTGCGGGCTCGCTCGTGCCCCGGCCATTCACCGGCAGGAGCAGGACGAAGGTGGTGCCCCGGCCCAGCTCGCTGCGCACCCGGATCTCTCCCCCCATCTTCTGGATGATGGACTGGCTGATGGACAGCCCAAGCCCCGTGCCCGCGCCCGCGGGCTTGGTGGTGAAGAAGGGCTCGAAGATGTGGGGCAACACCTCGGGGGGGATGCCCGTGCCGGTGTCGGCGATGTCGATGCGCACCCAATCTCCCTCCACCCCGGTGCTCACCCGGAGCAGGTTGTGCGCCGGCGTCCCGGAGCGCATGGCGTGCGCGGCGTTGATGACCAGGTTGAGGAAGACCTGGCTCAGCCGGCCCTCGCTGGCGGGGACGAGCGGCAGCACGCTCGCGTAGTGCTTCTCCACCCGCGCCGTGTGCTTCAACTCGGCGTGGGCCATGCGCAGCACGACGTCCAGACACGCATGCAGGTCCACGGGCGCCACCTCCTCGCCCGCCGTATGGGAGAAGAAGCGCATGTCGCGCACGATGTCCCGGATGCGCCGGCCTCCGGTCAGGGACTCGGCGAGGATGTCCTTCACCTCCGTGAGCGTCTCCCCCACGCGCGGCGGCAGCCCCGGCATCGCCGCCAGGGTCGCTTCCAGCTCGTCACGGCACTCCTGGAGATAGGTGAGGTTGGAGAGCACGTAGGCCGTCGGGTTGTTGATCTCATGGGCGATACCCGCCGCCAGTGCGCCCATGGACGCGAGCCGCTCGTTCTGGATGAACTGCTGCTCCAGCCGCCATTTCTCGGTGACGTCCCGGCCCACGAGGAGCATCCGCCGCTGCGTTCCCGTCACCTGGAGCGAGGCGGTGATGCTCAGCACCACGCGCTCTCCCGAGGCCGAGCGCAGGCCCTGGTTCTCCAGGCGCACCGTGCCGAAAGCGAGCAGATCCCTCAGGGCCTGGCGCAGGGTCTCGCGCTCGTTCTCCAGGCATAGCGATTCGAGCACCGTGCCCCGCAGACGCTCCTCGGAGATGCCCAACAGCCGCTCCGCCACGGGGTTGACGTGCAGCACGCGCCCGTCCTCATGCAGCATGAAGACGGCCTCGCCCGAGTGCTCCATCAGGTAGTTGTTGCGCTCGTGCGCCTCGAGCACCTGGGCTTCCAGGCTCGCCGCGTAGCGCTCCAGCAGCGACTTGGCCTCGCGCAGCGCCGCCTCCTGGCGTCGGCGCTCGCTGATGTCGGCGTAGATGCCCACCATGCCCCGCACGGAGCCATCCTCGTTCTTGAGAGGCACCTTGCTGGTGAGCACCCAGGCATCCTCCGTCACGCCGAGCAGCCGCAGGGGCTCCTCGAAGGACAGCCTGGGCACGCCGGACTCCATCACCGCGGCATCATCCCGGCGGTACTTCTCGGCCAGCTCGCGCGGCAGGGGCAGCTCGAAGTCCGTCTTCCCGATGAGCTCCGCGGGAGACGCCACGCCCATGTCCCGCGCGAACTGCGGATTGGCGCCCAGGTAGGCGCTGTTGCGGTCCTTCCAGAACACCGAGTACGGAATGTGGGTGAGGATGCTGCGCAGCAGGGCCTGCTTCTCGCGCAGCCGGGTCTCGACGCGCTGGCGCTCGCGCATCTCCGCCTCGAGCGTCGCGTTGAGCTGGCGCATCTTCTCCTGGGTCCGCTCCAGCTCCTCGTTGTGCTCCCGCATCTTCTGCATCTGGGCGCGCAGGCGCAGCAACAGTTCCACCTGCCGCTTGAGCCCGAGCAGGATGTGACGCTGGGAGTCACTGAGCGTCCGGGGCCGCGGATCAATGACGCACAGGGTGCCCAGGTTGTAGCCATCCTCCGTCTGGATGGGGGCGCCCGCATAGAAGCGGATGAAGGGAAACCCCTGGACGAGCGGGTTGGTGGCGAAGCGCGCATCCGCCCGCGCGTCCTCGACGAGAAAGAGACTCTCCCCCTCGATGGCATGGGTGCAGAAGGAGATGTTCCGATCCGTCTCTTCCACCCCCTCCAGGCCCACGTTCGCCTTGAACCACTGCCGCTCCCGGTCCAACAGGCTGATGAGGGCGATGGGCGTTCCACACGACTCGGCGGCGAGCCGCACGATGTCGTCGAAATCGGGCTCGGGAGCAGTATCGAGAAGCCCCGAGCGAGTCAGGGCTTCGAGGCGTTGGCGCTCGTCCACCGGCATTTCTAGAGAGGCTACACCCAGAGTGAGCGGCGAGCAGCGTGAAGTCACGGGTTCGACCCTTCACCAAGACGCTCCACCGGCACTCGACCTCAGCGCACCTGATGGACGGTTCAAGTCTGGAACATGCAATGACGCGGGGCGCACAGGCATCCCTCCTGCCACCAACTGCCCACTACTGCTCACTTGAGTGGCATTTCCGCGAGGCATCCCACGCCGTGGGGCATCCAACCGCCCGCGTCCCGGACGAGGCATCGGGCACGCGGACGGAAACCCACACAGGGAGGAACAGCAATGACCAAGGCGTACAAGGGACGAGAGATTCGCTTGAAGTCCCGCCCCCAGGGCGAGCCCACGCGGGCCAACTTCGAGCTGACGGAGGTGAGCCTCCCCGAGCCCGCGGAGGGTCAGCTCCTGGTGCGCAACCACTTCATGTCCGTGGACCCGTACATGCGGGGCCGGATGAACGACGCGAAGTCCTACGTTCCGCCCTTCCAGCTCGGACAGGCCCTGGATGGAGGCGCCGTGGGCGAGGTGCTGCGCTCGCGCTCGCCCGACTTCAAGGAAGGCGACTTCGTCGTCGGCAATGGCGGCTGGCGTGAGTACAACGTGGGCGACGCGAAGGGCTACGCCAAGGTGGACCCCAAGCTGGCGCCGCTCCAGGCCTACCTCGGGGTGCTCGGCATGCCAGGCCACACGGCCTACGTGGGCCTGCTCGACATCGGCAAGCCCGTGAAGGGGGAGACGGTGTTCGTGTCCGCCGCGGCGGGAGCGGTGGGCGGGCTCGTCGGGCAGATCGCCAGGCTCAAGGGCTGCCGCGTGGTGGGCAGCGCCGGCTCGGACGAGAAGGTGAAGCACCTGCGCGAGAAGCTCGGGTTCGACGAGGCTTTCAACTACAAGTCCGGGCCCACCGCCGAGGCCCTGGAGCGCACCTGCCCCGAGGGCATCGACATCTACTTCGACAACGTGGGCGGCGAGCAGCTCGAGGCGGCCATCGGGAAGATGAACAACTTCGGGCGCATCGCCCTGTGCGGCGCCATCTCCCAGTACAACGCCACCACTCCCCCTCCCGGCCCGCGCAACCTCTTTCTCGCCGTGAGCAGGCGCCTGACGCTGCGCGGCTTCATCGTCTCCGACCACCGCGACCAGTTCCCCACCTTCCTGCGCGACATGTCCGGCTGGCTGCGCGAGGGCAAGGTGTCCCTGGAGGAGACCGTGGTGGACGGCATCGAGCAGGCTCCCGAGGCCTTCATCGGCCTGCTGCGCGGGCAGAACACGGGCAAGATGGTCGTGCGGCTCGCCTCCTCGCCCACCTGAACCCCCTGCCTCATCCCCTCCTGGCGCCCAAAAGGCGCTATAGAGTGCGGCCTTCCGTCGCCGCGATGATCCAGCTTCATGCCGTCCACCACCACTTCGGCGAGCGCCCCGTCCTCCGGGGCCTCGACCTCACCCTGTCCGAGCGCCGCATCGGCGTGGTGGGCGGCAACGGCTCCGGCAAGAGCACCTTCGCGCGGCTGCTCAATGGCCTGCTGGTGCCCGAGCGCGGCCGCGTGCTCGTGGACGGGCTCGACACCCGCACGCACGCGCGCGCCGTGCGCCGCCAGGTGGGCTTCGTCTTCCAGAATCCGGACCATCAGATCGTCCTGCCCACCGTCGAGGAGGATCTCGCCTTCGGGCTGAAGAACCTGAAGCTGTCCCCCACCGACATCGCCGAGCGCGTCACCACCGCCCTGCGCCGCTACGACCTGGAGGCGCTGCGCCACCATCCGGCCCACCTGCTCAGTGGCGGCCAGAAGCAGTTGCTCGCCCTGTCCGGCGTGCTCGTCATGGCGCCGCGCTACATCGTCTTCGACGAGCCCACCACGCTGCTGGACCTGCGCAACCGGCGCCGCTTCGCCCAGGCCATCCACGAGCTGCCCCAGACGACCATCGTCGTCTCCCATGATCTGGAGCTGCTGCGCGACTTCGAGCGTGTGCTCGTCTTCGACGAGGGCCGGGTCGTCCACGACGACGTGCCCGCCACCGCCCTCGACGCCTACGTGCGGAGCATGGCGTGAGCCTCGGCCTCTACGTCCACCGCGCCTCCCCCGTGCATGCCACCCCCGCGGGCGCCAAGATGCTCGGCCTGCTCGGGGCGGCCATCGCCCTGCTGCTCTTCTCCTCGCCACCCGTGCTCGCCACGGCGCTCGCTACCACCCTCGGCCTCTACGCGCTCGCGCGACTGGGCCCGCGCGAGCTCGCCTTCGTGCTCCCCCTGTCCGCCTGGGTGCTCCTGCCGCTCTTCCTGCTGCAGGGGGTGCTGTCCGGCTGGGACACCGCCACCCGGGCCGTGCTGCGGCTCGCGGTGCTGGTGCTGCTCGCGATGCTCGTCTCCCTCACGACGCGCGCCTCGGATCAGCTCGACACACTCCAGCGTGCCCTGCGGCCCCTGGCCCGCTTCGGAGTGAGTCCCGCGCGCCTGGGCCTGCTGCTCGCTCTCACCCTGCGCTTCATCCCCCTGGTGGCCACCTGGGTGCACGAGGTGCGCGAGGCCCAGCGCGCGCGCGGCCTGGAGCACCACCCCCTCGCCGTGCTCGTCCCCCTGCTCGTCAAGACCCTGCGCACCGCCGACGCGCTCGCCGAGGCCATCGACGCGCGCGGCTTCGACGCCGAGGAGCCTCCGTGAAGACCCGAGATCTCGTCCATGTCGCCCTGTTCGCCGCCCTCGTGGCCGCGCTGGGGCTCCTGCCCCCCCTGGCCCTGCCCGTCATCCCGGTGCCCATCACCGCGCAGACGCTGGGCGTGATGCTCGCCGGCTCCACGCTGGGAGCACGCAAGGCGGGCCTGTCCCTGCTGCTCTTCCACCTGCTCGTGGCCGCGGGGCTGCCCCTGCTCTCCGGAGGCCATGGCGGGCTCGCCGTCTACCCGGGACCCACGGGCGGCTTCTTCGTGGGCTTCATCCCCGCGGCCTTCGTCATCGGCTGGCTCACCGAGCGCGCCTGGCACCGGCTGTCCGTGCCGCTCGCCTTCGCCATCAACGTGCTGGGGGGAATCGGCGTCATCTACGCCGTGGGCATCCCCTGGCTGGCGGCCTCCGCGGGGCTGCCGCTTCCCAAGGCCGCGTGGGGCTCCCTGCTCTTCCTCCCCGGGGACTGCGTGAAGGCGGCCTTCGCCGCCTCCACCGCCGTGACCCTCAAGCGGGCCTGGCCCCTGATCCAGCCGCGTAGGGCCGCCGAGCCACCCGCTCCCCGGCCCTGACTCCGGGCGTCCTCCTCAAGGCATGGCCTTGGGCGCGGTATTGACCGCCTTGAACGTGTTGTAGCTGGTGATCAGGTTGCGGTAGTCGGGGATGTGGTTGGAGAACAGGGTCCCCAGACCCTCGACGTCCCGGCGCCAGTCGCGGTGCAGCTCACAGGCGACGCCGAACCACGTCATGAGCTGCGCGCCCGCCTCGGACATCCGGTTCCACGCGGAGTGGCGCACCACCTCGTTGAACGTCCCGGAGGCATCGGTCACGACGAACACCTCGAAGCCCTCCGCGATGGCCGACAGCGTCGGGAAGGCGACGCAGACCTCCGTCACCACGCCCGCGATGATGAGCTGCTTGCGCCCGGTGGCCTTCACCGCCTTGACGAAGTCCTCGTTGTCCCAGGCGTTGATCTGCCCGGGGCGCGGAATGAAGGGCGCCTTGGGGAACTTCTCCTTCAGCTCCGGCATCAGCGGACCGTTGGGGCCGTCCTCGAAGCTGGTCGTCAGGATGGTGGGAAGCTTGAAGTAGGCCGCGAGGTCGGCCAGGGCGAGCACGTTGTTCTTGAACTGGTCCGGGCTGAAATCACGGACCAGCGACAGCAGACCGGCCTGATGGTCCACCAGCAGAACCGCCGCGTTGTTGATGTCGAGACGGCTGTAGGGCTTGCTCATGGTCTTGTCCTCTGTGTGCGCTTGATGCGCGGTGATGGCGTCAACGAAAGGGTTGGGCGGGGTGTACGAAACCCCGATGGAGAGGGGCTGGCCCGCTGGACTGGCCCCCCGGTCAGCGACCGGTGAAGTGGATATACATCTCGAACACTTCACCCATAAGACGGAACCCCTGCACACACTGTCCCATGCACGGGACAATGCGGTGACACCCTCACCCCATCCCGCCCCTACGCATCCTCGTCTTCGTCGCGACGTTCGGGCTCGGGCTCCAGACGCGCTTGACGCTCACTGGCCCGCCAGGACTCCTCGGCGTCTCCCGCGTGCACCCGCGCGGCGGCCTGGTCGTCCTGCGCACCCGTCCACGTGGTGTGTCCCCCCGCGAAGCCCTCCAGTGGGCGCGACCCCCGGCTGGCCTCCACCTTCAAATCCTTCTCCTCCTGCTCGCGCAACCGCTGGCGCTCCTGCTCCCGCTCGCGCTGGTGCTGCCTCTCGATGGGCTCGTCGGCCATTGTGAAAACCTCCTGCTCCAAGGTGCGGTCCGCCCCCCGCGCATGTCATCCAGTGCTCCGCTCGTCCGGCCGCCTCCCCGACCAGCGAGCCCCTTTCGCGCGGGAGGAAGGCGCGGGGCCGGAGGTGTTGCCCAGGGTTCAGGTGGCGCCGGTGAGGCGGGGACCCGCTCTCACGGACCTTCGCGCCGGACGGCCTGACGAAGACAGGGACGACATGAACCCCCTATCCGTAGTGCGCGGAGAGGGACTCGGGCCGTCTTCGCCTGGATGGGCGGAGCCGGAGCCGTGCTGCTGCTCGCATGTGGAGTCAGCTCCGCGAAGGAATCGAAGGACATGGCAAGCAATGAAACGCGGGCGCAAGCCCCGCCCGACGAAACGAAGACCGGCCAGCTGCGCGCACGCCCCCATCCGCCCACGCTCGAGGCGCCCGAGCGGGGCCTGAGGCCGCTGGAGCTCGGCGCCAGGCGCGATGGGCTCCTCTACGTGCCCAAGGAGTACCGGGAGGATCGGCCCGTGCCCCTGGTGGTGATGCTGCACGGCGCGGGAGGCAACGGGCGCCACGCATTGAGTCCCTGGCAGAAGCTCGCGGACGAGGCGGGGGTCCTGCTGCTCGCGCCGGAGTCCCGGGGCCCGACGTGGGACATCATCGCCGAGGACAACTACGGGCAGGACGTGGCCTTCATCGACCGGGCGCTGGCGTATGTCTTCGAGCGCTACGCGGTGGACCCGAGGCACATCGCCCTCGAGGGCTTCTCCGATGGCGCGTCGTATGCACTGTCCCTGGGCCTCACCAATGGGGACTTGTTCACCCACGTGGTGGCGTTCTCACCGGGCTTCATCGCCCCGGCGGCGCAGCGTGGCGAGCCCCGGATCTTCATCTCCCACGGGGTGAAGGACGAGGTGCTGCGCATCGGGCCGTGCAGCCGGCGCATCGTCCCGCGAGTGCAGGGAGCGGGCTACACGGTGCTCTACCGCGAGTTCGACGGACCCCACACCGTGCCAGAGGACATCGCCAGCGAGGCGCTGGCCTGGTTCACCGCCCGGTGAAGGGTCCGCCACCGCACGACACCGGGCGGCGGGAGGATGCCTCGAAGAAGGCTCCCTCCCCCGCCCGGGCCGGAGCCAGACTCAGGGCGTGTAGGAGCCCTTGAGCGAGGTGCTCGAGTACGAGGTGTACCCGTTCAGCATCACGTAGATGCGGGTGGCTGCGGTCTTCGCCGTGATGTTGCACGTCTCGTTGTTGCCGGACAGGTACGGACGGCAGTCGTACGAGGACGTGGTCGGCGTGGAGCCCGCCTTCACGTACATGTCCGCGTCACCCGTGCCGCCGCTGAGGACGAAGGTCGACGCCCTGCTGGCCGGAACGTCCAGGTAGTAGTACGTCGACGAGCCCGAGGCGCCCGAGAGGCCGGTCTTCGCCACGCCGTTGGTCAGCGCGGTGGCCGCCGGGGGAGGCACCGAGGCACCCACGCCCACCGCCGTCCAGGCCGCCGTCACGGCCGCGACGTCCGCCGTGGAGTAGCCGAGCGCCGTGGCGGCCTGCTCGGTGTACGTCTTCGCCTGGGCGAAGGTGGTGCTGGGCGTCATCAGGTCCACGTTGGCCTTGTAGAAGATGGCGCCGGCCTTCTGCACGCCGATGGCCGGGACCACCGTGGTGGACTTGCCGCGCGGGTGCGTGCCGCCGCGGGAGAGCAGCGTGAAGGCCAGGTTGGCGATACCGGAGCTGTAGTGCACGTCCTTGCTGCCCGCGGTGCTGGTCCAGTAGTCCAGCGAGACGCCGTCCTTGAACGGGTCGTACATGTAGCGGAGCGCGTCACCCGCGGTGGCCGGGGTCCAGATGTCGTCGCCCACCATGAACACCGCGTTGGTGGTGGCCCAGGTGCCCGAGGCGTAGCTCTCGCAGTACGCACCGAAGATGTCGCTCATCGCCTCGTTGAGGCCGCCGGACTCACCCGAGTACGTCAGGTTGGACTCGCTCGAGGTCACCGCGTGGGTGAGCTCGTGCGTGGTCACGTCCGCGGACAGACCGAGCATGCCGGAGTCCACGCCGTTGCCGTCGCCGTACACCATCTGGGTGCCGTTCCAGTAGGCGTTCACGTAGTTGGTGCTGTAGTGCACCGTGCTGATGAGCGTGGCGCCCGCGTTGTTGTACGAGTCGCGGCCGAAGTTGTTCTTGTAGCAATCGTAGGTGCCACCCAGCTTGTCGTAGTTCTGATCGACGTGGGTGTCGCCGATGGCCGCCTGGCCCTCGGAGCGCTTGAGCGTACCCGGGGTGCTGCTGCCGTTGTTGGCCGAGTACAGCTTGCGGTTGAGCGCGGTGTGGATCTTCGAATCGCGCCGCAGGATGGTGCCCTGGTACGCGTCCACGTAGGTCAGCTCGTCGATGGGCAGCTCACGGCCCTCGCCCTTGAGCGCCACTTCGTAGGCCAGACGCAGCTTGCCCTCGGAGCGCACGTACACCAGCTCGGCGCGCCCGGCGGACAGGTGGCTGCCCTCGGTGTTGTTCACGGCGGCGAACCCGGCGGCCTCCGCGGAGATGCCCGGCTTGGAGGAGACGATTTCCCCGCCGCGCGCCGTCCCGTTGGCGCTGGTGATGGTGCCGTCCGGCGCCACGTGGAGGAGCAGCTCCTCGTTCACCACCCGCAGGCCATTCATCATCTGGCCGTAGCGGATGTGGGTGACGCCCTGCTCGTCCACACGCGAGCGCTTCGCCACGAGATCCGAGGCATTCAAACGGAACACGGCGGCAATGCCAGGCAGCGCGCCGCTCACACGGCTGTGCGCGTCACGTACCGCGAGTCCCTGCACGGCGCTACTGGCGGTGCCCAGCTTGCCGCTGATCATGAAGGGAAAGTCATTCTCCGCGCCGACGACCCTGGCGGAGGGCAGTGCCGCGAGCGAGGCCTGCACATCGCCGAGGGACTCAGCGGCCTCGTCGAACTTCTGGGCGCCGTCGGGCAGCTGCGAGTTGTCGACCTCGCAGGCGGCGAGGGGAAGGGCGAGCAGCGCGGCGGCAAGGAATCGGGTGCGAACCAAGGGGCGGTCCTCCTGTCCAACGGCGGGGTGCTGTTGGACGCAGGACACATAAGCAGTTATCGGGCCAACCCATAACTCATTGGAATCCCTGCCATGAGGGTTATTCCCCATGGCGGAGTGGAGCATGGATGTCTCACCAGCCCTGATCCAAGATGTATGGGAATTTTGCATCCGTGGCGAAAAACAGCCTGATTCCAAATATTTCCGCCAGTTCACCACGACTGTCCTCGATTCAGACAGTCCCTCGGAAAATGAAGTCTGGTTTGACCCAGACGCCCGGTGATTCGATTATACATGCATTGATTGTCAATGCAACCATTACGCGCGCAGTCCGTGTGCGCTCGACTGACTCGCTTCATCACAACCCGCGCTCCGCGGACAACGGCCGTGCCCAGACAGGCGAGTGCATACGGGGCCGGAGACTCCGCGGGAGTCCCCGGCCCGCGGCTGGCACTCAGCAGCCCACGAAGCCCTGGCAGTAGGGAACGATGCCCAGCTCGTTCTGGATGGAGCCCAGCGGGGCGAACGCGAAGTTCCACGGCTCGGCGCCCGAGCCCCACATCAGACCCGTCAACTGGGCGGTGTTTCCGGACAGGAAGTACACCGGCGAGCCACTGTCACCCGGCGCTCCGTTCTGCTGGGGGCTGGTGGCGATGTAGTTGCAGAAGTAGGTGTGTGGCGTACCGCCCGAGTTGACGGTGGCGCACGCCCACTGGATGGTGCCGCTCGTGGTGCCACTGGAGCGGCCCGTCTTGTAGACGACCTGTCCCTGCGAGGGATAGAGCACCTTGCCGGGCACCTCCAGCCAGCTGGAGATGGACAGGTTGAAGGCGCCGGGCGTCATCGCCACGAGCGGGTTGACGGTGGTACTGGCGCTGAAGAAGGCGCTGTCACTGTCGCGGCAGATGCGCCCCGCGGGGCAGTTGCCCCCCCCGCCGTAGACGGGATCGGTGGTCTCCACGCCCGCCAGGTCCGGATAGACGGCCTGATAGGCGGGTGTGGACTCGACGCCGCCCTGCGTCTGGGTGCAGTGCGAGTTGGTGACGAAGCCGAGCGTGCCGCCCTGGAGCGCGGGGAAGCCGAGCGTGCAGTACTTGCCGGGCGTCTCGATCTGGATTCCTCCGTTGATGGGCCGCCAGCCACCCTGCACGTTCGTTGGGAGGATGGGGCCCACCTCGACGATGTCGATGGCGTCGCGCGCCACTCCCAACCGCTCGATGACCTTCTCGATGCCCGAGCGCACCTCGGCCCGCTCGATGCCAATGGCGACGCGATTCGTCTTCTCATCCACGTCCGTGAGCACGACACCGGCCTGGGACAGTACGCTGGGGGTGATGCGCGCGTGCAGCGCCTTGAGCTGGGCGAAGGTGCGGGTCGCTGGCTCCGTCACCACCCCCCCCGCCGGGATCTTCTCCTGCCCGAACACCGCGGCGATGGCCCGCGAGGCGGCTGGAGCCGCGGAAGCATGAACCAGGCGCACGACGAGCTGACCCTTTTCGTCGTAGTACATGCCTCCGAAGCCGGGGACCGCGGCATCCACCTCGAGCAACGCGTCATCCAGCGTCCGCAGCCGCAGTGGACTGGAGGGCACCTCCGCCCGCGTCGCTACCGCCCGGGAGACTGGCACCACCTCCTCCGCCCGCTCGGGCACGTCACCACAACCCACCCACCACAGCGTGGCACCCGACACCGCCACGCGAAGGATTCCTTGCTTCGACATGTGCTCTCTCCTTGGGGACGAGTGGCGCCCGTGACACCCATCCTCGAATTGTCTTGGTTTCGCCGCGCACTGCTCTTGCCGCGCCCATTGTCGCACAGACAGACTTTTCATGTCTTTGAATACATCCTTCCCGGACGCAGCCCCGCGCCTTGCGAGGCGTGGCGGAGACTACAGCGACCCCCTGACATGCAACGGACGGCGAGGAGCCCTTCCCAGATGCTCTGTCTGTGGGTGCGCCGCCTATCTCTCCCGGCTTGCCTTTGGCGCGGGAAACTACCGGGTGTTCTACAACGATCTGGGCGAGGCCATCGCCTGGCTGATGGCGGTTCAGGACGCGGCCAGTCATTGGATCGCCAGTTGGGAGCTTCACCCCGGAGGTTGATAGCGGAACTCTACCGCCCACGTCACCGGGACAAGCTCATTCGCGGCCAAGAACGTCCGGACAACAGGCAGGCACGAGCGCGCTGTTTCACATTCTGTTGATCCAATGACAGAGTTCAAAACCCACAATGCTCGCATATCCCGTTCACACCTCGACCCCCGCGTCTGTTCTCACCTCGCCGTCGGTGGAGCAATTGCTCGCCCACTACTCGAGCAGCCCCGAGACGAATCAAAGGTTGCGCGAGTTGCATGCGCTGCTGACGTCTGCCCGTCCCCAGGCACCGCTCGCGACGCGCATGGCCTGGATGGAGGAGCTGGCTGGCTGGCTCCAGGCTCCAGGCGCCACGCCGCCACGGCGCGGCCGGCTGGCCCCCGTGGAGTCCGCCGGTTCGGCACGTCTGCGGTTGTTGTTGGAGGTGCTCGGTGAGTCCTCCGCGTGGAGCAAAGCCGTACGCGGTGTCTTCGCCTCGGTCCTCTCGGAGACGTCGATGCTGCGGCTGCTCACCGAGCCGGGCCTGTCCGCGGGCCGGGGCCTCATGGAGGACGCCCTGACGCGGCTCGGACAACGGCTGCTGCCCCTCGCACCGGACGAGCGGGACCTGGCACCCCTGGTGTGGAACCTGCTCCCGGGTGAGAAGGGGCAAGCCTGGCTGGACGAGCTGTCCGAGGAGCACGTGGAGGCCCTCTGCTCCCTGTTGGGGGCGGAGTCCTTCGCTCCGTTGAAGGCGGCGGTGGAGGACGCGGTGGTCATCCTCGCCGCGCGCGTGAGTGCCCGCGGGCTGGCGAGCGACGTGCTGTCGCGGCTCGCTCCCGCGTCCCTCGAGCTGTCTCCCTTCGTCCACCTGCCGCGCGCGTGCGAGGCGCTGCGCATGGCGGTACGAGCGGGCGCGGAATCCTCCACGGTGGAAAGCAGACGGAGGGCCTGCGCCGAGGCCATCGCCGGCTGCCGGGCCGCCACGCGGCAGGTGCTGTGCCACATGGATGAACACGCGGTGTGTTTCGATCTCGTCTACCGGCTCGAGCAACTGGGCCACACGATCGATCGGCTGGAGTCGTTGCTCTGGCTGCTCGCCCCCGAGGCTCCCCGCTCCCTGCCCCGCGCCGCCACCCGGCTGCTCTCTTCCCTGCTCCAGGCTCACACACGGGAGCGCGGCGTGGTGGAGCTCTTCCGCAGCGGTGTGCGCAGCATCGCGCGGCGCATCTTCGAGCACACGGGCAAGGTGGGCCGTCACTACATCACCACCACCCAGGACGAGTACCACCGGATGGTGAGCGCGGCGGCGGGCGGAGGATTGCTCACCGCGGGCACCGCCGCGCTCAAGCTGGCCATCACCTTCGCGGCGCTGCCGCTCTTCTTCGAGGGGCTGGCCGCCGCCACCAACTACGCGGTCTGCTTCCTTCTCATCCAGTTGCTCGGCTTCGCCCTGGCCACCAAGCAGCCTTCCATGACCGCCGCCGCCCTGGCGGCCTCCATGGACGTGAAGGCGGGCGACAAGGAGATGCACAGCCTGGTGAGGCAGCTCGCCTGCATCACCCGCTCCCAGCTGGCCGCGGTCTTCGGCAACCTCGGCGCGGTGGTGACCACCGTCACCCTCCTGGGGGGGGTGCTCCAGGCGATCCGGGGCCGGCCCCTGCTGGAGGTGCACGAGGCGGAGTACGTGGTGCGCTCGCTCCACCCGTTCAAGAGCGCCACGCTCCTCTACGCCGCCTTCACGGGCGTGCTGTTGTGGTGCTCGAGCGTCTTCGGCGGCTGGCTGGAGAACTGGGTGCACTACCGGCGCCTGCCCGAGGCACTCGCGCGCCACCACGGGCTGCGCGCCTGGCTGGGCGAGGCCCGGGCCCAGCGGCTGGGCAGGGCCATCGCGCACCACGCGTGCGGCCTGGGCGCCAATGTCAGCCTCGGCCTGCTGCTGGGCATGACCCCCGCGGTGTGCCGCTTCTTCGGCCTGCCGCTGGACGTGCGGCACGTCACGCTCAGTGCCGGCACGCTCGCCTTCGCCGGCGTGACGCTGGGTGCCGAGCGGCTCTTGGAGCCGGCCTTCCTCTGGGCGGTGACGGGCATCCTCCTGGTCGGAGTGTTCAACCTGACCGTGAGCTTCTCCCTGGGCCTCTCCGCGGCGGTGCATGCACGAGGACTCGCCCCGGTGGGCTTCCTGCGCCTGGCGTGCGCGGTCCTCACGGGGGGCATCCGCTCGCTCTCCGACTTCATCCTCCCGCCCCGGCCCCCGCTCTTGCCGGCGCAACCGCCCTCCTCGCGCTACAGCGTGCGCTCCGCGGAGCGCACGCGCACCCTCTCCGGCAAGCACGGCGCGGGGCATGAGGGGCACGAGCTGCCGGCGCTGCTCGCCCGGGAGCCGGCCCCGCCGGACGGCTCGGGTTCCACCGCGACAGGCCATTGAGCCGCGAGCGCGCCACTCCGGCCAGTTCCTCCCGGAGCGCGCGCGGCCCATGACTCCGTGGACACTCAGAACGGCTCGAAGCAGTCGTAGTTGTGCTGCGAGGAGATGCGGTGGTCGCGGAAGGTGAGGAACACGGCGAACGAGGCGCGCATCGTGCCTCCCGCTGGCAGCGAGCCCACCGGCACCTCGAGCGTGCCGCTCCATTCGAGCTCGAGGGCCACCTGGTCCCCCAGCGCCAACGCGTTCTTCACCTCGTAGCGCTGGGCGGACACCACCTTCTGGCCCCGTTCCGCCGCCTCGAGCAGGGCCCTCAAGTCCCTCGTCGCTCCCTGGGGGACGAGCCGGTTGGGGTACTCCCGCTGCGTCACCTCGGGGTGGAAGAAGGCGCTCAGCGCCTCTCCGGTCGCCCCCTCCTCGATGGCACGGAGGTAGCGGCGCGCGAAGTCGAGATTCGTCGTGGACATGGTGTTCTCCCTTCGTTTTCACAACCCAGGTTGTACAACCCAGATTGCACAACCTGGGTTGTGGATGCAAGGGTCTTCCCATGTCACGCCGCCAGGAAGCCGCCCCCGTGCAGCCCGAGTCCCTGGATCTGGGACACCTCGCCCTCTTCGTGGGGATGAGGGTGAACGACCTCGTGCTCGAGGAGATTCACGCGGCGGGCTTCACGGGCCTGCGCCAGGCGCATGGGTTCGTCTTCCAGCACCTGCTGGGAGGTGCCCGATCGATCAGCGAGCTCGCGGCGCTGCTCGAGGTGACCCAGCAGGCCGCGTCGAAGACGATCGCCGAGCTCGAGAAGCTGGGCTACGTCGAGGAGACGCGGTCCGAGGACGCGCGCGTGCGGCGGGTGCGCCTGTCCTCACGTGGACAGGCCGCCGTCGACAAGAGTCGTGCGGCGCGGGCCGGGCTCGAGGAGCGTCTGCGACGGGACCATGGGAGCCGCGCGGTGGAGGAGGCCCGGAAGCTCCTGGCGAGCGCGCTCGACTCCCTCGGGGGCACGCAAGCCGTGCGTGCCCGGAAGGTCCGCTCGCCCCGCTGAGCGGACGAGTCCCTCCGCCCCAGGGGCAATGGTTCCTCCCGGTGTCTCCGTAGTACGGCACCCACGGGTCCTCGAGAAGGAGACACCGTGGCGCGAATCCTGGTCATCCATGGTCCGAACCTGAACCTGCTCGGAAGACGGGAGCGGGACATCTACGGCTCGGACACCCTGGCGGAGATCAACCACGTGCTGACGGAGGCCGCACGGCGGCACTCGGTCGAGCTGGAGTTCTTCCAGAGCAACCACGAGGGCGCCCTCATCGACAAGATCCAGGGGGCGCTGGAGACCGCCCGGGGCATCCTCATCAACCCGGGAGGCCTCACCCACTACAGCATCGCCCTCCGAGATGCCTTGAGCGCGGTGGCCCTGCCCACCGTCGAGGTCCACCTGTCCAACATCCACGCCCGAGAGGATTTCCGCGGCCACACGGTGATCGCGCCCGTGTGTATCGGACAGGTCGGCGGGTTTGGAAAGCAGAGCTATGTGCTGGGGTTGATGGGACTGGTGAGTCACCTCGAGCAGAACGGGCGCCTCGCCTGAAGCGGCCCCACACTCGAGCGATCGGGTCCACGCGCGACCGAGAACACATCCGCCACCCTGGCCGGTCCCCTCGAGCACGGCATGCGAGGCCGCCCCTCCCCTCGTGACGGACCCCGTCCGCCATCGTCCATGGGGGTGCCTTGCGACGCACGCACACACGTCACAACTCTGACGCACGACGTCGGACTGTGCGTGAAGCCATTCGTCTTGATCGTGCCGCGTCCTGGAGGTGCCCTGTGCCCAAGTCCTTGATTGCTTCCGCTGAGTGGTCCCTCCTGCTGTCTCGCCTGCGCGCGCTCGCACCCGAGGCATTCGACAGCCAGGGCCGCGTGCTCAACCTGATTGCTCGCGAGTGGGGCAATCCGGGCCACGGCAAGCCCTATCTCTCTCCGGTGGACGGCTCCCAGCTGGGATTGCTGCCCATGATCGACCTGACCACCGCCACGCACGCGGTGGCCTCCGCCGCCGAGGAGGCCGAGGAGTGGGCCCGGGTGGACCTCGACACGCGCAAGGAGCGTGTGAGCGCCTGTCTGGACCTGCTGCGCGAGAACCATGAGCTGCTCGCCCTGCTTCTCACGTGGGAGATCGGCAAGCCCGTGCCCCAGTCGCGCGTCAGCGTGGAGCGGTGCATCTCCGGCGTGAAGTGGTACATGGAGAACATCGAGTCGATGATGGCGGGCCGCGAGCCGCTCGGGCTCATCTCCAACATCGCCTCGTGGAACTACCCCATGTCGGTGTTGATGCACGCCACGCTGGTCCAGGTGCTCGCGGGCAACGCCGTCATCGCCAAGTCACCCACGGATGGGGGCCTCCTGGCCCTCACCCTCGCGATGGCCTTCGCCCGCCGCTGCGGGCTCCCGATGTCGTTCGTGAGCGGCTCGGGAGGCAAGCTCAGCGAGGCCCTGGTGCGAGACCCCCACATCGCCTGCCTGTCCTTCGTGGGTGGCAAGGTCAACGGGCGCGACATCGCCGCGAGCCTCTATGATCGCAAGAAGCGCTACATGCTGGAGATGGAGGGGGTCAACACCTACGGCATCTGGCGCTTCAGTGACTGGAATCAACTGGCGAAGCAGCTCAAGAAGGGCTTCGAGTATGGCAAGCAGCGCTGCACGGCCTACCCGCGGTTCGTGGTGGAGCGCGGCCTGGTGCCCCGCTTCCTCGAGATGTACCTGCCGGTGCTCACGTCACTGAAGGTGGGCCACCCGTTGCTCGGGGAGACGCGGACGGCACAGCCCCCCTCGGTGGACTTCGGTCCGCTCATCAACAGCCGCAAGGTCGAGGAGCTGCACGCCATGATGAGCGAGGCCGAGGCCAAGGGAGCCGTTCCCCTGTACAAGGGCCGACTGGAGCCGGACCTGTTCCTGCCGGACCAGGACGTGTCGGCCTACCTCGGTCCCTGCGCCTTCCTCCACGTGCCGAGGAACTGTCGCCTCTATCACAACGAGCCGTTCGGCCCGGTGGACTCCATCGTCGTCGTGGACACGGAGGAGGAGCTCGTCACGGAAATGAACGTCTCCAACGGAGCGCTCGTGGCCTCACTCGCCTGCGATGAGCCCGAGACGGCCCGGCGCATCGCCTCCGAGCTGCGCGCCTTCAAGGTGGGCCACAACACCACCCGCTCCCGCGGCGACCGGGAGGAGTCCTTCGGCGGCATCGGCCAGTCCTGGCAGGGCTGCTTCGTGGGAGGCGCCTACCTCGTGCAGGCCGTGACGCAGGGCCCTCCTGGCGAGCGCCCCTTCGGCAACTTCCCTGACTACACCCTGCTACCGGAGAAGCGGTAGCGGTTCGCCGGGCCCGCGCCCCGGCCTCGTGCCGGCGCAGGCACAGCTCCTAGGGGTCCCAAGTTGAGCACACTGCGTCAAAACTCACACTGCGTCACCCTGAGGGGAGATTCCTCACCGTGAAGCCGTTTACACAAAGCGGGGATGAGTCTAGATGGCGCAGCAGAATGACCAGAATCTCGCGGGACCACTCAGAGGACAGCATCAAGGACATGGCTCGCAATGCTCGCGTCTCCAGTGCGCGGGTGTCGCGAGTCATGCGCATCTGGAGCGTGTTGGGACTCGCCGCCCTGCTCACGGCCACGCCAGCGCTCGCGCAGAGGACGACAGCGGCCATCCGGGTCGGCCTCAGTGCGCTCCGCGGGCCGGCCACCGGCGTGACCGTGCTCGCGGTGAACACCCAGAACGGCTTCGCGACGAAGGGGATCGCGCGCACGGATGGCTCTTTCTTCCTGACCGGCCTGGCGCCCGGTGAGTATGTCATCACCGTCACCCAGCCCGACGGCAAGGAAACCTATCGGACGGTCACCGTCCAGGTCGGCCAGACGGTGGACCTGAACATCAACGTCGAGGAGGAGACGGCACTGGATCTCGGCCAGGGCGAGACCCTGTTCGTCCAGGGCAAGACCCCCGAGAGTTCGACCTCCGAGGTCGCCACCAACGTCAGCCGCGAACAGATCGCGAACCTGCCCCAGAGCAACCGCAACTTCCTCAACTTCGCGGCCCTCGCGCCGGGCGTTCGCGTCTCCAACGATGAGTTCAACAAGAACTTCTCGTCTGGCGCGCTCGCGGCGAGCAGCACCAACGTGTTCGTGGATGGCGTGAGTCTCAAGAACAACGTCATCCAAGGCGGGTTGGTCGGTCAGGACTCGAGCCGCGGAAACCCCTTCCCCCAGCTCGCGGTCAGCGGGTTCCGCGTGATCACGCAGAACTACAAGGCCGAGTACGAGCAGGCCAACTCCGCGATCATCTCCGCCATCACGCGCTCGGGCGGCAACGAATTCCATGGTGACCTCCTCTTCAACTTCCAGAACCAGGCGTTGATGGCGCGGGATTACTTCGCCGTGCAGCGTGGCGAGCTGGTGCGGCCCGAGGAGCTTCGCTCCCAGTTCGGAGCGGCGTTGGGGGGCCCCGTGGTGAAGGACAAGCTGCACTTCTTCGCGACCTATGAAGGCAACGTGCAGAACCGCGTGAACGTGGTGACGCTCGGCAATCCGACGGAGGAGAACCTGAGCCGGTTCGGCCAGTTCCAGGGCAGCTTCACCAGCCCCTTCCGGGAGCACCTCGGCTTCGGGAAGCTGACCTGGAGGCCGGCGGACAACCAGACCCTGGATGTCAGCGCCAGCCTCAGACGGGAGACCGACGTCCGCAACTTCGGTGGCCAGTTGAGCTTCGAGAGCGCCGAGGACGTGCGCAACGATGTCCTCACCGCCACGGCCCGGCATCAGCTGCGGCTGGGCTCGCTGACGAACGAGGCCACGCTTCAGTACCTCGACTCGCGCTGGCACCCGACCGCCACGTACTCTGGCGCGGTCGGGCAGGACTACGAGGGCGTCATCCGGATCGGCGGCCGCGATACCAGCCAGGACATCCGCCAGCAGGCCTTCACGTTGCGCAACGACACGACGTTCGCGAACTTCGATTGGGCCGGCCAGCACGTGGTGAAGGCGGGCGCCAAGCTCTCCTTCCAGCACTACCAGATCGAGCGCACGCAGTCCGGCAACCCCGTGTTCCGCTTCCGTCAGGATGCCGAGAACGGCCTCAGCTACGACTTCCCGGCCGAAGCCGCCTATGGCGTCGGTGACCCGAGGGCGGCGGCCAACAACACGCAGGTGGGTGTGTACCTCCAGGACGATTGGGAGATCGCCAAGAGGCTGACCCTGAACGTGGGCCTCCGGTGGGATATCGAGACCAACCCCCTGAACAACGACTACGTGACGCCCGCGGAGGTCCGCGCGGCGGTGGAGGAACTCGCCGACACTGTCGCGCGGACGAATGGGCCCGGCTTCTTCCCCGTCGAGAACTACCTGACCAACGGCAAGCAGCGCCCTGTCTTCCTGGGCGCGGTGCAGCCGCGGCTCGGCGCGGCCTTCGACGTGATGGGCAACGGCCACACGGTTCTCTTCGCCGGCGCCGGGCGCTACTACGATCGCACCCTGTTCAACACCGGCGTGGACGAGCGGCTCCGCCTTCAGTACCAGGTCCGCACGTTCTATTTCTCGGCGGACGGCGCCCCCCGCAACGGGCAGCCGACCATCGCCTGGCGGCCCGAGTACCTGAGCCGGGAGGGTCTCAATTCGCTGATCAGCAGCGGCGTGGCTCCCGCCCCGGAGATCTACCTGCTCGAGAACGACACCAAACCGCAGTTCAGCGACCAGTTCAGCGCGGGCGTCCGGCAACAGGTGGGCCCGATCAACACCTCGGTGACGGTCACGCACATCCGTAGCCAGAATGGCATCGGCTTCTATCCCGCCAACCGCCTGTCGACAGGCACCCGCGACTACCTCCCCGTGCCGGGCGGATTCGGCACCGTCATGATCTCGGTCGACGACCGGACCGCCGACTACAGCAGCGTGCAGGTCTCGGCGGAGAAGCCCTATTCGAGCGAGCTCTCGGCGGGGGGCTTTCAGTGGGGGGCCTCCCTGGCCTACACCTTGGGAGTCGCTCGGGAGCGTGGGTCGGAATTCAACTTCGACTATCCGACCGTCAAGGACAGCCCCATCACCCCCACCTGGAATGACGAGCGCCATCGGCTCGTGCTCTCCGGCATCGTGGGACTGCCCCTGGACTTCAAGCTGTCCACGCTGATCACCCTGGGAAGCGGCTTGCCCTACACCATCGCCGATGCGTCCAGGGGCTACGATCCCACCGAGTTCGTGCTGCTCACGAATGGAGGCCGGGCGCAGGGCCTCCTCCAGTTCAGCCAGGTGGATGTCCGACTGGCCAAGGACTTCACGCTCGCCAAGGGGGGCCACCGGATCAGCGCCTTCGCCGAGTGCTTCAACCTCCTCAACACCAGGAACTTCGGCGGATACGACGGGTTCATTCCACCGGGGACAGAGCCCGCGAACCCGAATTTCGGGAAGCCCACGAGCCTGGTGGGGCCGCCGCGCAGCGTTCAGTTCGGCATAGGCTACAGTTTCTGAAGAGGACGGGACCTCCAGTTCTGGACGCGGTGGCCCTCTTCTTCCTGGAGGGACCATGGCGACGGCGTACGAAGGCATCGCGGCGCGGCTGAACTTCACCAAGCCTGGACGCTCGGCGCGCAAGGCCTGGCCGAAGCTGAAGCTCGAGGATGGGCAATCCGTCGGGGAGCACCTCGAAGCGCTCAAGGAGCGACCCGCTTTCCAGGTGGCCGCCTTGAGCGACTGGTTCGTGGAGCTGCAAGGCGTGGTGGTGGCGAGTGACATCGAGTCCATTGCCGCACGGGTAGAGGGCCTCGCCGCGGCCGCGGCGGCGAAAGGCGCGCACGCGGAGTGGGCCCGCTTCCCCCTGGAGGGCAATGCCTTCGCGTGCCAGGTGTGGGACGGCAAGCGGAAGAAGTTCGTCGAGGCCGAGCCCGAGGCCACGCACGTCCAGGCCGACTACCGCTTCATCCAGAAGGGGCTGCGCGAGGAGGCGAAGAAACTCGCGTCCATGCCATCAAAAGCACCCGCTGAGCGGGGGCTCGAATGCGGCTGCGGCGCGCAGGTCCAGCGTACGGCCACGCGCTGCGGTTCCTGCGGACGAAGCTTCAAGGAGCCCCTCCGCGCGGATGCGCTTCCCCGGAACTGGCAAGAGGCGATTCCCTCCGCGCGGAAAAGGCTCCACGAGCTGGGGCTCTATCCGGATCCGGAAGACAGCTTCGGGGGCCTCGCCGAGTTGCATCCCCAGAACGCGAAGCAGGCACTGGGAGCGCCCGGGATCCTCCGCGACGTGGGCATCACCCTGCTCTCCCCCGAGGAGTTCGAACGGCGCAAGACGCTCTTCGCGGATGTCTCGAGCTGGCCCCGGAAGTTTCCGCTGGGTCGCGGCAAGGACCTTCGCGAGTGGGTGGAGCATGCGATGGAACGGGCACAAGACGCGGATCGCCCGACGCTGGAGCGGCTCGTGGCCGAACGGGAAGACACCCTCAGGGCCCTGTGTGACGTGGAGCTCACCCAGCCTGGCTGGTTCACCGCGGCTGCCGCGGCGGGCGAGAAACGTGTGGATCTCGCGACCCTCGGCCCTCGGATGAACGTCCTGCTCGCGGTGGCGGGCAAGGCGCCTGTGGGGACCGAGGAGTGGGAACTCCGAGCCGTCCTTCGCACGGCACCCGAGCGCGTGCCCGCGAGCCGCAAGCGCGCGCTGCTCGCTCGGGCCGAGAAGGAAGGGCTCTCCTCCAACGTCGGGCTCGGCCGCTGGCTGGATGTGCTCCGACTGGTGGAGCGTCGAAGCCTCGCGGACGCCCTCTCTTCCCTCCTTCAGCGAGCGGCGAAGGCGGACGGGAAGAAGCCCGCTCCCGAGGGACTCGGCTGGCTCGCCCAGCAGGTACTCGCGTGGAAGGAGGAGGGGCGAAAGTTGCAGCTGTGGCCGCTCCCGGATGAGGAACTCGAGCGCGCGCTGAAAGAGGTCGCGAAGACTGGGCTTCCAGCGGGGCTCTCCCGCTTTCGCGAGGAGAAGGTGGCTGCGCCGAGGGAGCTCGAGGGACATGACGCCTGGGCGATCGACGTCCACCGGGTGAAGACGCCCAAGGTGCGCTGCCCGGAGTGCGGTGCGTCCATCGCACCGAAAGCGGAGCTGCGCATCCCCACGCTGGGCAAGACGCTCGGTGCTCGGACGGTCCGCATCTACGAGTGTGAAGCATGTGCTCGCGAGGAACCCACGTCCGACAAGCTTCAGGTCCGCGTGGAAGCGGGCGCCCCCAAGGGCACGAAAGCACCCCCGCACTTCGTGGACTATCCGGATGTCCACGAGGCGCGGAAGCTCGTGAAGAAGGGCTTCGACGAGAAGCGCTACCGTCTGTTTCTCGAGCAGAACGGGCTGCTCGAGCCCCGGTCCGTCAAACTGGGTGGCTACGCTGGCCTCTACGAGGATCCGGAGCAGCTCCAGATCGGCGTGAGGTGCAAACACCCCTCGGCGCTGCTCCACCTCTGGCCCCACGCGCTTGGACTTCAGCTCCCCAAATCCCGGGTCGCAGTGGAGCTCTGCATGAAGCCCGGCTGCAAACGACCGGGCGTGGCCGAGGAGGTCAGCACGGGCTGACGCATGCGCGGCGCTCGAAGTTCGGAAGTATTCGCGGATATCCTCGACGCATGTGGAGTGTTCGCTCATCCTGGTGCCAGCTATTCGTCCTTCTCTTGGGCTGCGGCACGGTCGGCTGTGGCCTGGTGCGCAACGCCATCCAGGAAGACCGGCGGAACTCCAACTCACTCCCGGCCTTCACCCATCGGCCGGGCTCCTGGCGGACGGAGGCCGTGCGCATGCGGGATGGTGTGGAGCTGTCCACGCGCATCCTCCTGCCGGAGGGCGTGGAGCGCGCTCCCGGGGTGCTCATCCGCAACCCCTACGATCTGGGCCCCTTCATCGAGCTGAGTTGTGATCTGTTCGTCCGCTACGGCCTGGGCTGCGTGCTGCAGGACGTGCGGGGACGGATGGCCAGTGGCGGCGAGTGGTGGCCGGTGGTGAACGAGGTCGCCGATGGCGAGGACACCCTGCGCTGGCTCGTGAGGCAGCCCTTCGTCGACGGCAACATCGCGCTCTTTGGCATGTCGTACCTCGGGGGCACGGCGCTCGCCGCCGCCGCGGGGGAGCTGCCCGTCGAGGTGAAGACGGTGGTCGTTTCCATCTTCGGCACGGACCTGCGGGAGGTGGTCTCCGCGCGGGGGCTGCTCCCGCATGAGCTGTTGACGGCCTGGGCGGCCTACATGCCGGGCCGTCGCGGGAACCGCTCTCCGGGGGAGGCCTACCGGATGATGCTCGAGCACCGCCCACACATCGAGGCCGACGTCGCCACCTTCGGCGCGCCGCTTCCCTTCTACCGGGAGTGGTTGAAGGCGTTGGAGCCCGGAGGCGCTCTGTGGCAGCGGCCAGAGAACGTGGCCTTGCGGCGGATGCCAGAGCGGCCCGGAGTTCCTCCGATGCTCCTCGTCGGTGGCTTCGACGATCCCTTCCTACCGGCGACGCTTCGGACCTGGGAGTCACTCGCCTCGCGCGAGCGGAGCGTGATGGTGCTGGGACCGTGGAACCACCTGGGCATGCAGAGCGGGGACGTGAAGACCCCCGGCATCCAGGACGACATGAACCAGTGGGCGTTCACCATCCCGTGGCTGCGCCATGCGCTCCAAGGCATACCCCTGCCATATGAGGCGGGCCGCGTGGTCGTCGCTGGTCATGGGGATACCGGTTCACGAGTCCTGCCCACGTGGCCTCCGGCGACCCGGGAGCAGGTGCTCTTCCTGGACACGGCACCGGCCGCGGGGGCGCCCGGGGCGTGTTCCTCGGCGTCATTGAGCGGCCAGTCACCGGTCATGCCCGCCTCGCTGTCCTACCGCTATGATCCCGCCCAGCCCTGGAGGAGCGAGGGAGGAGCCCGCGGGCTGGCCTTCGCCATGTTGGGCCGCCAGGGAATCACGCCAGGGCCCGTGGTGCAGACCTGGCCCTGTGCGAGGCAGGACGTGCTGCGCTTCGTCGCCCCTCCGGCGCAGTCCGAGATGCGCATCGCCGGCCGTGCGCGGCTGCGTCTTCGCGTGCGCTCGAGCGCGGAGGACACCGCCTTCGTCGCCAAGCTCGTCGACGTGGACGAGAAGGGGCGCGCGCTGCATGTCACCGACGGAGCGGCGACCCTGCGTCTGCCTTTGGCGGACACGCCAGCGCCCATGGCGTACGCACCCGGCAGCGAGCGCGAGGTGGAGATCGACTTCCTTCCCACCTCCTGGGTGCTGGCGAAGGGACACCGGCTCGGGCTCTGGGTGTCCTCGTCGAACTACCCCATGCTGTCGGCGCACCTGAACACCGCGCGCCCCTGGTACGAGGAGACGTCGTCCGTGGTGGCCGCGCAGACAGTGGAGCTCGGTGGAAGGGAGGAGGCGTCGAGGCTCCTGCTGCCGGTGGAGTTCCAGGCCGAAGCGCCCACCGCTTCCGTGCATTGAGGGGAGTCATCTCTTTCCAGGGCGGCCTGTTCATCGCCTTCGACAGCCAGCTCTCGCGGGCCGCAGCTCCAACTGACGCGCTTCGTCTCCTGGCGACACCCCTTGTTCAGCGTGTCTGGCAACGTCATTCAGCGGTCCGTCACCCCTCCCCGCTGACCTGTCACTGGACATCTCGCACCAGCCCCTCGCTCGAGCTCCTGCCTGCTCGGTTGTCTTGGC
This sequence comes from Cystobacter fuscus DSM 2262, assembly GCF_000335475.2. Taxonomy (NCBI): domain Bacteria; kingdom Pseudomonadati; phylum Myxococcota; class Myxococcia; order Myxococcales; family Archangiaceae; genus Cystobacter; species Cystobacter fuscus. Next base: position 33,912 of record NZ_ANAH02000069.1, read on the forward strand.
GGTTGGGTGAACGGGGCCTGCCCTATCATAAGTTCCTTGTCAAGAGAGGTTTACTTTTATTCAAATCCATGGGATGTGGGCTGCAATCCGTGCTCAAGGCCAGGTCAATGAGCGGAACCATGGCGAACTGGAGACACCGCCATGACGCAGACGAGGGGGCCTTCATCCAGCAGTTTGGGACAAGCGGACCATGTCCCGGCCTCGATTTGCGGGTTTTCGCTCTTGAACAGGCGAGCCTGGACTGTAATCATCGGACATCGAACCATCGGACCCCAACGATGTTCCAGGGAGGAATTTGCAATGCAAGCGCAGAAAGCACCCGACACCGTGCACGAGCGATTGGCGCAAGGCATCAACACCTATGTGCTTCCCAATTATGTGTACGGCTACCCGTCGAAGCGCACGTATCGGAACTTCGAGCGGCCCATTCCCATCAAGGAGGTTTGGGCGGACGAGCCGCGGGAGGGTGAAGTCAATATCTACCTACACATTCCCTTCTGCCGGTACCGGTGCACGTACTGCACGCTCTTCCTGACCACCCGGCATGATCCCACGCTGATCGACCGGTACATCGACAAGGTCTGTCAGCAGCTCGCGATGTATGGCGGGCTCGCTAGCGGGCGGCAGGTGAGCTCCATCTACTTTGGGGGTGGCACACCAACGATGCTGACGCAGGCCCAGTTCGAGCGGATTTTCTCGACCTTGCGTCGTCACTTCCCCAAGGTGGCGGACAATGCGGAGATCAGCGTCGAGGGCGCCCCGGACAGCATGACGCCCGAGACCCTGGATTGCCTGAAGGCCGCCGGGGTGAATCGCATCAGCATGGGCTTGCAGAGCATGCATCCGCGGGAACTGGCGCACTCCGGCCGGCCGTACCCCGTGGAGACCGCGGTCGAGGCCATTCGCAACATCAGGGCCCGGTTCGATCACATGAACCTCGACCTCATCTATGGCCTGACCGGTCAGACGCGGGAGACCTGGAAGCAGAGCTTGGATCAGGTTCTCGAGTTCAGGCCGACCACGCTCTCCCTGTATCCGGTCGTGGCCCGGCCGCTGACCCACATCAAGAAACAACTGGACCAGAGCGAGGAGGCCTTCTTCACCGATGAGGCGAAGTACAACATCTACGACGAGAACGTGGCGAAGCTGCGCGATCTTGGCTACCGCCAGGAGTCGTTCACCCGCTTCACGCTCTTGAGCGGGCAGGAGGCGTACCTGCAGGAGAGCCTGGACTTCAAGGGCGTCCCGCTGATCGGCATCGGTACGGGCGCTCGCAGCTACGTGGGCCGCTACCACTACAGCACCGACTACGCCGTGGGCCGCGCCGAGGCCAACCATATCATCGAGGAGTTCATCAAGACCGACTTCGGCGATGATTTCGCCATCGAGCAGGGCATCGTCCTGGACGAAGAGGAGCAGCGGCGCCGCTTCGTGGTGTTGAACCTCACGCTCAGCAACCTGAGCATGCCCGCCTACGAGCAGCGCTTCGGCCGTCCGCTGCGTCAGGACTTCCCGGAGGAGTTGGAGGCGATGGAGAAGTTGGGCTGCATCCGTGTCTCCAGCACCGGGACCATCAGCCTGACGGATCTGGGCTTCAAGTTCAGCAGCCTGTTGGCCAGCCTGTTCTTCTCCGAGCGCATGCTGCGCATGGAGCGCGAGTACCAGGCCAAGTAATTCGTGCCCGGGTTCCGGGGGCGCTCGGAGACAGTTCGAGTCGCCGCCCGGAGCCGGGGTTGCCGCCTAGCCTGGTTCCAACCTCTGGGCGGCCATGTTGCGCGAGGCCCGGGAGTTGAGGATGACGTACCCGGTAACGGCCAGCACCAGCGAGCCCATGCCAAAGACAGCCCCGGTGATGCGGGGTTCATTGTAGAACGAGAGCCAGACGCCGAAGATGAAGGTGCACAGCTGCGTGGCGAACTCCACGAAGGTGCTGCGCGCCGCGAACACCTTACCCAGCAACTCATGGGGGGTGTACGCCTGGATCAACGTCGTGTCGTAGGGCGTCAGCAGTCCGCCAATGGTCCGCATCAGCAGGATCAAGGCAGCACCCGTCCATAGCTCTCCAGCGAACAAGAAGCCGAAGAACACCACCACCTGGGCGATCTTTCCCCAGGAGAAGAGGCGGATGGCACGCACCTCGTCATGCACGAGGAAGCGCAGGACCAGCAGTCCGCCCACCACCGAGCCGAAGCCCTGTGCGCCGTACATCACGCCAATGCCAGAGGAGCCGCCCTTGAGCACCCCGGCGCCGTAGACGGTGAGCAGCACGTAGTAGGCTCCGCCCAGAAGGGACCAGGCAACCCCCGTGATGAACACGCCCAGGACGATCGGGTTGGACAGCACATACTTGTACCCCGCGAGCAGGTCCGCCCGCGACCAGCGGCGGGAGTGGGCCTGCGCCGGGGCATTCAGGACGATCCGCGAGATGAGCAGCGCGGACAGCGCGAACGACGCGGAGTTCAGCCAGAACGCGCCGTTCTGACCGATGAAGCCCGTGATGATCGGCCCCAGGGCAGCGCCCACCGAGGCCATCATGCCTCGCGCCACGTTCATCAGGACATTGGCGATGGGAAGCTGCGGCTTTTCTACGACGCTCGGCATGATGGCGTTGCGCGCCGTGGAGAAGGCCGTCTCGAAGAGAGACATCAATGCCAGCAATGGGTAGATGGACCACATCCAGTCGACCGTGAGGATGAACGTGGCGGCGAGCACGACTCGGGCGATGTCACTGATGATCATCACCCGGCGGCAATCACTCCGATCCACCAACGCCCCGATGAACGGACCGAGCAACAGGGCAGGCAGGGCGCTGGAGACCAGGGTGAGTCCCACGTAGGCGCTCGAGCCGGTCTTCAGGTAGACAATGGCGAGGAGGGAGAACTGGTTGAACCAGTCACCCAGTACGCTGAGCGTATGCGCGATGAACAGGTTGCGGTAGTTGCGATTACTACCAAGAAGTGACGAGGCGGAGTGCGAGGGCTGCATGGCCCCACGTATCATCATCTTCCCCGGGATGCAATGCGTGACCCGTCGCGTGGTGGAGGAGCAGCCCCCGGGAGGAGCCCGGGCCCCTCCCGGGGAAGTGGCCCCGCGGCCCCTGCCCCGCGGGCTCAGTAATGGATGCGCATGGGCTCCGACAAATAGTCGTTGCGTGACCGCATCCGCCCATCAACGAACTCGAGCATGGTCCTTCCGAAGAAGTAGAAGTGGATCTTGTATCCGCCCGCCGATTCCCGGGTGAAGACGCCGTACTGCAGGCCTTCCGCAACGAAGGTTTCCACCGCATCCGGCTCGCCGCACAGGCCAAGCACCTTCTCGAGGCTCATGCCCACTTCCAGCTTGGAGAGGATCTCCTCGGGCAGCTGTCTGTCCTTGATGGGAACGAGCTGGATCCTGGCGGGGGGCGCGGAGGGGTTGCCCGGCTTGCGCGCCACCAACTTGTCCATGGGATAGGGGTGGGTTGGCGCCCCGGGGTGGCGCTCCCACTTGACATAGCGGTCATACCGGACGATCTCCCAGTCCGAGTAGAAGTGCTTGAGTTCCAGGGGGCCCACCGAATGGGGGAACCCGCTATTCCTGAACGCCTCCGCCTCCGGGTACTCGGGGGTGAAGTACTTGGCGGAGCTCATGTTGAACCCACCGGGCCGGGTCTTTTCCCTGGCACGCGCGAACAGCGTCTGCCAGTCCTCCCGCTTCATCCACGCGGGCAGCCCATGCGCCAGGATGGCGTCGTACTCCTCGGTGAACTCCAGATCCATCAGATCCGTGACGATTGTCTTGACCGCGACGCCCGCACGCTCGCTCATGTGATTGAGCTTGGCGATGGCGTTCTTTGACAAATCCACCGCGGTGACCTTGAATCCCTGGGTGGCGAGATAGAGGGAGTTGCGCCCCTCTCCGCAGCCCAGGTCGAGCACGTTGGCCCCCGGCTGAAGAGCGGCCGCCACCTCGATCACTTCAGAGCTGGGCCCTCCCATGGTGGAAACGTTGGGATTGCCGTACCCGACCTCCCAATAGCGCTCCCCCTCAGCGGAAGTCTTCTCACGATGGTCTGACATTTAACGGTGGCTCCTGAAAAAGGACGGGCAGTGTATCTCTTCCGCTCCGACTCGGGAAGCTCTCCAGGTCCACCGGCGCAGGGCGCTCATCGGGGCCTTGGCGACGAACGCCCGCGACTCAGGGTCGAATCATGAACACTCGGAGTCTCAGGGGCACCTGTCAATTTAAATTTTTTCACATCGGATATCTGTTTGATTTATAATGGTGTTCCCGGTGTCCTTGGACGAGTCAGTCGGCATCCTCTAAAAGGCCGACCGTGGCTGCTCGACTCACCACGTGTGGTGGGTGGTACGTCGGAATGTTGAACCCTACTTTTCGGAGGTGAATCGGTGGACTTCGACCAGAAGTTCGGTCCAGAGGCGTTGACGTTCGACGACGTTCTCTTGTTGCCAGCGAAGTCGGATGTGCTGCCGCGCGATTGCGATGTGAGCACGCTGCTGACCCGGGAGATCCGCCTGAGCATCCCGCTCGTCTCCTCGCCGATGGACACCGTGACCGAGGCCCGGATGGCGATCACCCTGGCGCGTGAGGGTGGCATTGGAGTCCTGCACAAGTCAATGGACGTGAAGCGGCAAGCCCACCTGGTCAGCCAGGTCAAGCGTTCCGAGAACGGCGTCATCCGGGATCCCATCTCGTGCAATCCGGAGGATGCCATCCGCAAGGCGCAGGAGCTGATGGGCCAGTACCACATCTCCGGTGTGCCCGTGGTGGATCGCAACGGGTTGCTGGTGGGCATCATCACGAACCGGGACGTGCGGTTCGAGGAGAACTGGGATCAGCCGATCTCCGCCGTCATGACGAAGGAGCATCTCGTCACGGCCCCCGAGGGCACGACCCTGGAGCAGGCCAAGGACATCCTGCGCAAGCACAAGGTGGAAAAGCTGCCCTTGGTGGACTCGCGCGGCATGCTCAAGGGGCTGATCACCATCAAGGACATCGAGAAGGTCCGCAAGTATCCGAATGCGGCCAAGGACGCCCGGGGCCGTCTGCTGGTGGCGGCCGCCGTCGGAGCGACGCCCCAGTACATGGAGCGGGTGGACGCGCTGGTGGAGGCCGGAGTGGATGTGGTGGTCGTGGACAGTGCCCACGGTCAGTCACAGGGCGTGCTGTCGACGGTGTCTGGCATCAAGCGCAGACATGCCAAGCTGCAGGTGATTGGCGGCAACGTGTCAACCTATGACGGGGCGCGAGACATGTGCGAGGCGGGCGCGGACGCGATCCGCGTCGGCATGGGCCCTGGCTCGATTTGCACCACCCGCATGGTGGCGGGCATCGGCGTGCCCCAGATCACGGCTGTCTATGAGAGCACCCGCGCCGCCAGCCAGTATGGCGTGCCGGTGATCGCCGACGGCGGTGTGCGCTACAGCGGAGACATCGTCAAGGCCCTGGCGGCGGGCGCCCATGTGGTGATGATGGGCTCGGTCTTCGCCGGAACGGATGAATCGCCGGGCGACACGGAGATCTACCAGGGCCGCTCCTTCAAGGTGTACCGGGCGATGGGCTCCCTGGGAGCCATGCGGGATGGTTCTCCGGATCGCTACTTCCAGGAGAAGGGCCCCAAGCTGGTGCCCGAGGGCATTGAAGGCCGCGTGCCGTCACGCGGCCCTGTCTCGGACACCATCTTCCAGCTCGTGGGCGGTCTGCGCGCTGGCATGGGTTACTGCGGCACCCGCAACATCGAGGAGTTGCGCAAGAACGGGCGCTTCATCCGCATCACGAGCTCCGGCGTCCGCGAGAGTCACCCGCACGACGTGCAGATCACCAAGGAGTCCCCGAACTACACCCCGCTGTAGGGCACGCGGAGTGTACTCACCCAGGCGGGGAATGGAGGCAGGCCGGTCGCTGCCTCCTTCTCCTGCTAATCCTCGCTCCGGTGGGTCGGCGTCAAGCGTTGGCCCCGGACGTAGGTGGCGCGCACGGGCCCCGCGTCATGTTGGAACAACAACGCGTCGAACAGTCCCTCTGGCCCTACGTGCGCGGGGACGTTCAGCGCCACCAGGTCCGCCTCGTAGCCAGGGGCGATCCGCCCCACCTGTGCACCCAGCCCCAGCGCGATCGCTCCTCCGGTGGTGGCGCGCCACAGCAGTGCCTCCGGTGACACCGGTGCCTGGAGGATGAGCGCCGCGTCATATGCGCTCGCCGCCACCCGACGCATCGAGAAGGTCCGCCCAGCCCCCATGTCCGTGGCCAGGCCCACCCGGATACCCCGGTGGATCGCTTGCCGCAGCGGCATGCATCCGCTGTTCAGGAAGAAGTTGCTGTCCGGGCAGTGCGCGACGACGGCGTCGTGGCGCGCCATTCGATCCCACTCTCCTTCCGACAGCCACACACAATGGGCGAACAGGGAGTGGTTGCCCACCAGGCCGTGATCCTCGTACACGCCCAGGTAGTCGGTCGAGGCGGGAAAGGCCGCCGCCGTGGCGTGCAACTCCTCCCGGTTTTCCGCCAGGTGGGTTTGAATCCACAGCCCGTGGCGCTCGGCCAGCCGGGCGGCCCCCCGCAGCAACTCCGGGGTACAGCTCAGCCCGAATCGAGGCGTCACGCAAAAGCGGAGCCGGTTCTTGTCGCGGCCGTGCCAGCGGTCGATCAGGACGGAGCAGGCTTCCAGGGCGGCGGCCGGTTCCTGCAGCAGCATCGCCGGAGCGGACCTGTCCATCAGGGTCAATCCGGTGAGGCCTCGCAGGCCGCGCCGATCCAGCTCGGCGAACAGCGCATCCGTGGCATCGAAGTGGCTGGAACTGAAGATGGCGGCGCAGGTGGTGCCCTGGGCGATCAGGGCATCACAGAACTCTCTTGCCACCTGCTCGGCGTAGGCCCGCTCAGCAAAGCGCGCCTCCTCTGGAAACACCGACCGCTCCAGCCACTGCAGCAATGGGCCACTGGCGCTGCCGAGCATCCGCGTCTGCGGAAAATGGATGTGCGTATCGATGAAGCCAGGCAGGAGAACAGCCCCGGGGTGCGTTTCCGGGATGCGGCAGTCGCTGGGGGCGGCCCGTACCGACTGGATGAGTCCATGCGCATCCAGTTCAATCAACGCATCTGGAACCAGCTCGAAGCGTGCATTGTTTTGCTCGGGACAGAGAAGACGGCCGCGCAGGGTGCGAAGTGTGGGTTCCGACAAGAGCGTGACTCCTGGATGGTGGCTCGGCATTCATTATGCTCCAGAATGACGGGCGCCAAGCAGGGATCGGCATGCGGCTGTGCGCGGAGACATCCTCGAGTTCCGCGCCCCGGCCCCCGCTGTCCAGGACGCCTGGTTCAGGCGTTCTGTCCCCCATCGATCGTGAGGCTGGTACCCGTCACATGAGCGGCGTCCGGCCCGGCGAGGAACGCGACCGCGGCCGCGATGTCCTCTGGCTTGCCATAGTGGCCCAAGGAGATGAGCCCGCGCTGCATCTCGGCTCTCGGTCCTTGCGCCGGGTTCATGTCCGTGTCGGTCGAGCCTGGGTTGACCAGGGTCACGGCGATCCCCCGTGGTCCCAGCTCCCGCGACACGCCCTTGGTCAGCGCAATCAACGCCGATTTGGTCATGGAGTACACCGAGACGCCACCGTAGGCCACGCGCTCGGCGAGATTGCTGCCGATGTTGATGATGCGACCGCCGCGAGGCAGGTGCGGGATCGCCGCCCGCGTGGCCAACACGACCGCCCGGATGTTCACGTTCAAGAGCGCGTCGATGTCCTCGAGCGTCATCTGCTCGAGCGGACCCCCCCGGGCGATGCCCGCGTTGTTGACGAGGATGTCCAGACCGCCCAACCGTTCGACCGTCGCCGAGACGGAATGCTGAACAGCCGCGGGATCAGCACTGTCGGCCTGGAGCGCGATGACCTTCCTCCCGAGCCCCTCGATCTCTCGCGCGAGCGCCTGGGCTGTCTCGGCCGAGCGCTGATAGGTGAAGGCAATGTCCGCACCCTCCGCCGCGAGCCTTCGCACGATCGCCGCACCGATTCCTCGACTGCCCCCGGTGACGAGCGCCTTCTTGCCAGCAAGCTTCGACATGGTGTTCCCTTTTTGTGATGGTCGACACAAAATGCTCGGCGAAGGTACGAACGTCAAGAGGCTTCTGTGCCGACCACTACAGAAAAGAAGGCGCCCAAGCGGGGCCGCCCAAGAGAGTTCGACCGGGAGGCGGCGCTGTGCGCCGCCATGGAGCTGTTCTGGCGCAAGGGCTACACCGCGACGTCCATCTCGGAGCTGTGCGCCGCCATGGGGATCAACTCGCCCAGCCTCTACGCGGCGTTCGGCGGCAAGGAAGCCCTCTATGAGGCGGCCATCCGCCAGTACCAGGAGACGCTTGGTCCCTTCGTCTGGGGCGGGTTCTCCGAGGCTCCGACCGCGCGCGAGGCGATCGAGGCCTTGCTGCTCAGCTCCGCCGAGGTCCTGCCCAGGCGTGGAAAACCCCTGGGATGCATGGTGACGCTGGCCTCCGCGGGGGATGAGGGGCACGCCGAACTGAAGGCGCTCCTCGTGGAACTACGCGCCCATACCCTCCAGCGCATCCGCGAGCGCCTCGAGCGGGCCATGGCCGAAGGAGAGCTTTCACGCGACGTGGAGCCGCAGCACATCGCGCGGTTCTACGCGGGCGTCCAGCAGGCGATGTCCATCCAGGCCCGTGATGGTGCGACTCGCGAGGACCTGCGGGCCTCGGCTCGGCTCGCCATGAAGGCGTGGAAGACCGTGACGGAAGCGAGCCGATAGGCTCCACCCGGCTCGCTCCCCGTCAGCGCCCCCTCTTCGGGGACTCAGTGACGGCGGCCCGAACCCGGCTCCGACAGGCCCCGGTGAAGCTGCGCCGAGGCGGGCTGAGGCAACACCGAGGCCGCCGCCGCCATCGCCTTGTTCTTCACCGAGCCCGCGACCACCTTGTCCTCGCCCGCCATCAAGGCCTCGAACCCCTGACGCGCGACGAGCTCCGCGCTGTCCTTCTTCTCCGTGCCGACGCGCGTGTCGTCCATGTCGGCGCGGTGGAAGAAGTTGGTTTCGGTCGGGCCCGGCATGAGCGCCGTGATCGTCACGCCGGTGTCCTTGAGCTCGTTGCGCAGGGCCTCGGAGAACGACAGCAGGAAGGACTTGGAGGCGGCATACACGGCCTCGAACGGGCCCGGCATGACGGCGGCGATGGACGAGGTGAACAGGACGCGGCCCGCGCCCCGCGCCACCATGTCCTTGAGCACGCGCTTGGCCAGGTGCACCGAGGACGTGATGTTGAGGTTGATGAGGTTGAGTTCCGCCTTCAGGTCCGTGTCCCGGACGAAGTCACCGCCCACCCCCACTCCGGCGTTGATGGCGATCGCCTCCACCGGACGGCCCACTTCCTGGATCCGCGCGTACAGCGTCTCCACGCCCTCGTACTGGGCGAGGTCCGCCTGCACGCTCCACACCCGGGCACCCAGTTCCTCGAAGGCCCGCGCGGCCTCCACGATGCCCGCGCCCTGTGAGGCGACCAGCAGGTCGAATCCATTCTGGGCGAACTGTCTGGCGAGTTCGTAGCCGATTCCACTCGAGGCGCCCGTCACGACCGCCAGGGGACGAGTCCCCGCCTTGTCGACTTTGGCCATGGCCTTCTCTCCATTGTCAGGGTGTCATGCAGCGCGCTCAATGTTGGGTCACCGACAGGCGCGGACAAGCGAGAGTCCCCAGAGGCGCGAGGACGCGGGGGCGGTTGGCCGGCCGTCTGCCTTCCCTCGGGGAGGCCCCCGCTTGTGCCCACGCGCCCGGAGGGCAACCCTTGAAGGCAAGTCCGGGGAAGAGACCGATGACCGACGTCCGCCGACTCTACATCCTGCTGTGCGGCTACGAGATCCTCCCGAAATCGGTCTCCGTGCGGGGTGCCCCTTCCTCGCTCCTCATGTGCGAGCCGGTCTGTGCCTACCTGCTGGAGACGACGCGCGGATGGGTGCTCTTCGATGCGGGGATTGATTCCGCGCGCTTGAAGGATCCCGTCCAGCGCGAGCGCTTCCTGACCGCTCCGGGCTCGGTGTCGGCCCCCATCGTCCTGCCAGAGCACGAGCTGCTGCCCCAGCTCGCGCGGCTGGGGGTCGCCCCGGAGGACGTCCACGCCGTCATCATCAGCCACACCCACTACGATCACACGGGCCATGTCAAACACTTCACCCGCGCCGCCCTCTACATGCAGCGGCGCGAGTACGAGCATGCCATGGGGGCGCATGGCAACCCGGCCGTGTTCGACGACGATCTGCGGCTGCCCGGACGGCCGTGGCGGCTCGTCGACGGGGACTGGGAACTGATGCCCGGCGTGCGCGGCCTCCTGACCGCCGGCCACATGCCGGGGCATCAATCCCTGCTCGTCGAGTTGCCCCGCGGTGGCACCAAGATCCTCGTCGCCGACGCGGGAGACCTGCGGGAGAACTTCGAGCTGGAGCTGGCTCCGGGAGAATGTCCGGACCCCGCGCAGGGCATCGCCTCCATCCGCAAGCTCAAGGCGCTTCGCGACGCCACGGGGGGCGACCTCGTCCTCTTCCATGACCCCAACGACGTGCATCCACGACCCAGGGCCCCCGACTTCTACGAGTAGCCGCACGCCGGGTCGCCCGGCGAACGAGCCATATCCAGGGTCGGACCCGGGTGTTACATCCCCTCTCATGGATGAGCCGACGGGAAGAGAGCGAGGCCAGCTCCAGGAGAAGCGCAAGCAGCCCCGGAAGGTGTCTCCGCGCTACCTGGAGAACGCCGCGCTGCACTACCTCAAGCGGTACTCGGCCACGGTGAGCCAGCTCAAGACCGTGCTCATGCGCAGGGTGGACAGGTCCCTGCGCTTCCACGGCGGCGAGCGCACCGAGGCGCTCGGTTGGGTGAACGCGCTCGTGGAGAAGCTCGTGCGCAACGGGCTCGTCAACGATCAGGCCTACGCGGAGACGAAGGCCCATTCGCTGCGCGCCTCGGGCCGCAGTGCCCGGGTGATCGCCCAGAAGCTCAAGCTCAAGGGCGTGGCCAAGGAGGTCGTCGCACAGAAGGTGGCCGAGGCCTCCGCGGAGGTGTCCGAGGAGGCGGCCGCGCTCATCTGGGCGCGCAAGAAGCGGCTGGGCCCCTTCCGGCGCGACCTGAAGACCCGGCCGGACAACCGGCAGCGGGATCTCGCCGCCATGGCCCGCGCGGGCTTCTCCTTCGCCATGGCGAAGAAGATCATCGACGGCTCCGCGGACGAGCTTCCCCCTCCCTCCTAGAAGACGTCTGTACAAGAAAATTCCCTTTCAACTAGAAATCATGGTACTCCGTTTAATACGGGAGCGGTATTCTGTCGCGGAGTTCCTGGATTTCACGGGGTGTGAAAGGGTCTTCCATGCCGTTCGTCTCGAGGAGCGTTCCTCCGGGGGCCCGCCCCCGCTTGCTTGCCCTGTGTCTGTGTCTGTCCGGGGCGACGAGCGTCGCGCAGAGCCAGACGCCGTTTGGAGCCAATGGCTTTCCAGGAGTCATCAAGGCCCAGGACTTCGACCAGGGCGGAGAAGGCGTGGCCTATCACGACTCCGACGCGGTCAATTCCCCTGCGTATTACCGGCCGAACGAGGCGGTGGACATCGGCATCCGGGGCTCGGGTACCTACGAGGTCCGCGCTTCTCCGGGTGAATGGCTGGAGTACACGGTCAACGTGGCGCAGGGCGGACGCTACGAGTTGGCCCTCTCCTACTCGCTTCCGAGCGGCACGGGAGAGGTCCGCATCGGCTGGGACGGAGCAAACGAAGTCCCCGTCACCCTTCCGGCCACGGGCGGCCACGGGACATTCCAGAGCTACAAGGTGCCGGTACCCATCGACATCCCCCAGGGCACGCACGTGCTGCGCCTGGCTTTCGTCGGAGGGGATCTCTACGTGAGGCAGCTCAGCTCGGCGCGGCTCGTCGGCCGGGCCTTCTACCTGAGCCGCTCGGGTGCTGGCGCCAAGGATGGGTCCAGTTGGAGCCAGGCGTTCTCGGCGGATCAACTCCAGGCCACCCTGAACCAGACGCTCCAGCCCGGGGACACGCTGTACGTGGCGGGAGGCGTCTACCAGAGCAGTACGCCCTTCTCCTTCTCGCTCACGACGAGCGGAACGGACACGCTGCACAAGAAGGTGGTGGGCGTGGACCTGGGTCAGGGGTTGCCCGTCTTCAAGGGGCTGTGGAATCCGGCCAATCCGGGAGCCTCCGGCAAGAGCCATGCGTTCCTGCGGTTCACGGGCGCGCACTACTGGGACATCGAGCGGCTGAGCGCCGAGAACTACTACTACGGCGTCCGGGCCGACACCTCGTCCCACCTCCAGTTGAGCGAGCTGCACCTGAGCCAGATTCGGGAAGGTCTCGCCTTGAGCCACGTCTCGGACTCGAGGGTGTCGCGGTCCGACGCCCGGAAGTACACCAAGCGCGGAATCCGCTTCATCGAGGACGTGTCCAACCTGCTCGTGGAGGACTTCCTCGCGGATGCCACGCTGGGCGATCCCTCCTGGCCGACGGAAGCCTACCCCTTCGGCGTCTCCATCGAGAATCCCGCGGATCCCACCCTGCCCACCCATGACGTGGTGTTCAACCGCGTCACCGCCCGGAACAACACGTTCACGACCACGTCCACGGGCGACTACCAGAACGGGGACGGCTTCTCGTTGGAGCGCTCGGCCTTCGGCATCTCCTTCTTGAACTCGGCCGCGCTCGACAACACCGACGGTGGCTGGGATGACAAGTCCCAGGCGGCCTACTACGAGAACTGCGTGGCGCTGCGCAACAAGCGCAACTTCCGCCTCTGGAATGACAGCGCCCAGCCCACGACGTTGAACAACGTGTTGAGCGCGTTCGCCCAGAAGCACGACGGCTACTCGACCGCGGGCCTGTGGTCCCAGGGCTACGTGGAGGTGTACGACTCCACGTTCTACGCGAACGCGGGCAGTGAGATCTTGCTCGAGAACAACTCCACCCCCGCGGCGCGCGTGAAGATCGTGAACTCGATCGCCACGGACGCCACGGCCTGTGGAAGCGTGGCCTCCAAGGAGGGCGGCACCACCCTGGAGTGGGTCAACAGCCGGCTGTGCGATGGGGCCACCGCGACCCCGGTGCCGCTCCGGGCCCCCCGTGCCGACTGGATGGGAGACCCCGCGGACGCCTTCAACCCCGCGGACGCCTCCGTCCTCCAGGGCTACCGGCCCGCGCCCTGAGTCCCTCCACCCTTCAGGGCAGGTCGCGCTCCAACAGCAGGTTCACGAGCGGAACGCTGTAGCGGTCGTCGGGAAGGCGGTCGACGATGCGGAAGCCCGCGCTCAGGTAGAGCCCAAGCGACTGTGGCAGCCCCTCGACCGTCCAGAGATAGACGCGCGAGAAGCCCGCGGCACGGCAGAACTCCAGCGCGCGCCGCACGAGCTCCTTGCCAATGCCCCGGCCGTGGTACGCCTCTTCGACGATGACCCAGCGCAGGCGCGCCCCCGGCTGATCCGTCTTCGAGCCCGCGACGGCGATGGAACCGACGAGCCGACCGTCGAGGTGGGCCGTCAACAGGAGGTCGCGGCCGGCCTGATAGTGCGCGAGGAACTCGCGCAGCTCCTGCGCCATCATTCCCTCGAACTCGGCGCCCGAGCCCCAGGCCTTGGCGTAGTAGATGCCGTGCAACTCGGCGATCCGGCCCAGGAGGCCCGGCCGGTAGCCCTCGACATACTCGGTTCCCACGTACGCGGTACTCATGTGCTCGGTGCTCATGTGCTCATCTCCCATGGGGGTCATAGGTCCTCGTAGGGGGTGCCCTCGTCCCAGAGCCGCTCGAAGGCGAGGTTCAGCAGGGCGACGGCGCCTCGGTGGCGCAGGGCGACGGCGGTGAAGCTGGGCGGACCGCCCACCGGGTCCTGCATCGAGAGCAGCGCGACCTCGTCGTCGAAGACCTGCATCTTCACCGGCAGGGTGTGGACGATCCGGATCCGCTGCCCCTTCTTGCTCAGCGTGCCCATCCACTCGCGCAGTTCCGGATCGTCCAGGGCCTCTCGCTCGTAGAGCGCGCGGTAGCGCACGCCGCGCTCGAGCGGGACCTGCAGGAAGCGGCGGTTCTGCTCCGAGGAGAGGATGAGGGGGCGCTTGATGAGCGAGTGGACGTGGTGCTTCGCCGCGCTCGCGAGGGCGATGGCCTGCGCGGCGATGCGCGAGGGATCGGCCAGGGCCTCGACGTACTGCAGCGGATCGTTCTCCCCCTTTCCCGACTGGAACAGGGGGCCGAGTTGCGCCGCCAGCGCCAGGGCCACCGCGGCCGTCCGCTCGCGCTCGCGCTCGAGCTCCATGGCTCGCTTCGCGCTGAGCGCGGGCAGGGCCGTCGCCGGATCCGTGGGGAAGAACGTGCGCGGGGTGGTGTCACGCGCGACGCACAGGCCCTTGGCCTCCAGCGAGCGCAGCACGTCGTAGATGCGCTGCCGCGGCACCTTCGCCCGCTCGGCGAGCTCCGTGGAGCCCTGGCCGCTCCGAGAGAGCAACGCGAGGTAGACGCCACTCTCGTAGGCGTTGAGCCCGAGGCCCGCCAGGTCCGTACTCGAAGCCTCCGCCTCTGTCCCTGTCTTCACCGCTGTCGCTCCCGGACGTTGTCGCCGACTTCCCCGACTCAACACCACTGCTCAGTGGTGTCATTCCAAGTAACACCACTCATCAGTGGTGTCAACGTGGGCGGAGCAAGCGCCCCCAGGCTGCGCCCAGGCAGGGGGCCTGCTCTCACGTGAGTGGCGGCAACGCCCGAAGGGCGCGCGGCACGACCCGCGAGGCCGAGCCGCGTGACTCCCACACGCGCCTAGAACCGCACCTGGAGGGTCTTCAGGTTGTGGGACAGGGGCGCCCCCGACTGCCAGTCGGGCTTCTCGTAGGCGGGCCGGGTGTTCGGGAAGCGGCGCAGCAGGATGCGGAAGCACTCATCCGCTTCCATGCGCGCCAGCGCCGCGCCCAGGCAGTAGAAGGACCCCATGCCGAAGCCCAGGTGCCGGTTGGGCTTGCGGGTGATGTCGAAGCGGTCCGGATCCGGGAACACCTCCGGGTCACGGTTGCCCGCCCCCAGGGCCAGGTAGAAGGTCTTGCCCGCCGGGAAGGAGCGGCCACACACCTCCACCGGCTCCGTGCTCACCCGGGAGATGATGCTCGCGGGACCATCGCAGCGCATCATCTCCTCCACCGCCGTGGCCATCAGCTCCGGCCGCGCCTTGAGGAGCTCGAACTGGTCGGGGTGCTCGAAGAGCATCACCAGGCCGTTGGCGATGAGGTTGGCGGTCGTCTCGTGCCCGGCGAAGAGCAGGAGCACGCAGTTGGACACGATCTCCTCCTCGCTCAGGGTGCCCTCCTTCGAGGCGGCCAGCAGCACGCTGATGAGATCCTCACGGGGCTCGCGGCGGCGCTCCTCGAGCAGGGGACGCAGGTAGTCCTGCATCTCCAGGACGCTGCGCTGGGAGCGGCGCAACTGGTGGATGTCCGAGCGCCCGAAGAGCGCGGTGATGTCACGCGACCACGCCTGCAGCTTCTCCCGGTCGCGCGTGGGCATGCCCAACATCTCGGCGATGACGTTGGCGGGCAGCGGATACGCCAACGCCTCCACCACATCCATGCGGCCCCGCGACTCGACCGCGTCGAGCAGCTCCTCGGTGATCTGCCGCACGCGCGGGCGAAGCGCATCCACGGTGCCGGGCGTGAAGTAGCGCTTGAGCAGGAGCTGGAAGCGCAGGTGATCCTGCTCGTTGGTGTGGCCCATCCACAGCTGGATGGACTGGCGCACCGGGAGCAACTCCTGCTGCTGCTCCGGAGTCAGCAGATCCATCCAGTTCGCCATGTTGGAGGAGGCCAGGCGCCGGTCCTTCAACGCCGCGAGGATGTCCGCGTAGCGCGTGAGCACATAGGCATTGAGCTGGGGGCTCCAGATCAACGGATTCTCGGCGCGGATCCGATGCAGCGTGGGCATCGGGTTCGCCATCATCTCCGGCGTGAACAGATCGTAGGTCGGAAGCGTGGAAGCGGTGGTCGTCGTCATGGCGGAAGTCTCCATCCAGGGGCAGTTCGGGTAAAGCGTGAAGAGGAGGAAGTTTTTCCATACGGTCAAATCTTATTGACCGCATGGATGGTTCCCCGCCCGCCGAGCGGCCCGGCGAACTGTTCACCCGGAACCTCCGCATCACCCTCGAGCGCGAAAGACATCCCTCCGCATGACTGGCAAACCCTCATGCGGTGGTTGCTCGAAAGGGAGGACACATGCGCAAGCTGATGGTGACGGCGGTGGCGGTGCTCGGAGTGGCAGTGGGCTACCCGGCGGCGGAGGCGAAGAACGCGCCGCAGGAGTCGGGCGCGGCCCAGATGCAGCAACAGACGACGGGGACGGAGAACAAGGCGCAAGACAGCCAGATGGCGGGCAAGTCCGACGCCAAGACGCAGGAGGTGATGGGGAAGGTCGAATCCGTGTCGGGTGACAGCCTGTCAATCCGGATCCCCAGCAAGGCCAACCGCAAGATGGACCGCCTCAAGGCGGACGCGCAGTCCAAGATCGTCAAGGACGCCCGGCCCGCGACCATCTCCGAGTTGAAGGAAGGTGACGAGGTCCGCGTCTCCTACAAGATCGTCGGCAACGAGCGGCACCTCATCAGCGTGGACGCCACCTCGGCGAAGGCCCCCGCTCCAACTCCCGAGAAGAAGGCCCCGTAACCGCCCGCGGGCTCACACGAAGCGGGCCAGGGCGAAGCGCGACAGATCCCAGGGCACCCGCTGGTCCGTGGCCATCCAGGCCGCGATCCGGCCGAGCAGCACGGTGAACTTGAAGCCGTGTCCGCTCAGTCCCCCCACCACCGTCACCCGGGGCTCTCCGGGCAGCCTGTCCACCACGAAGTCGTGGTCCGGCGTCATCGTGTAGAGGCACACCTTCTCGAACGCCACGCGCGGCGACAGCCCGGGCAAGTGCTCCGCGCAGGCCCGGCGCAGGGGCTCTCGGTCCGACTCGTGAACTTCCCGGTCCACCCGGTGGGGCTCGGTGGACGAACCCGGCTCATGCAGCGCCACCTTCACGCCGGGCAGGTGTTCGTCGTGTGGGAAGCCGTAGAAGTTCGTGCCGAAGTCGATCCACACCGGGAAGCGATCCGCGCTGAAGCGCGCGAGCGGCTCCGTCGGCTCGAAGTGACAGTACACCTGCCGCGTCACCGTGAACGGCAGCGGCACCACCCTCGCCAGCAGGCGGGCCGTCCAGGGCCCCGCGCAGACCACCACCCGGTCGAACTCGAGCACCTCGCCCCCCGCGAGCACGAGGGCGACGCCGCGCGCCCGGGGCTCGAGGGCCTCCACACGCGTGCCCGCGCGCACCTGGGCCCCATGCGCCGACGCGAGGCGGAGCTGCGCGCGCACGCACGCGGAGGCCCGGAGGAAGCCCGCCTCGGGCTCGAACACCCCCGCCTCCCCTTCCCGCAGCCGGAAGCCGGGGAACTTCCGCGCGCACGCGGTGGGATCCAACTCCTCGAAGGAAACCTGGTTGTCCGCGAGCGCCCGGCGGATGGCGCTCAGGTCCGGGTGTCCCTCCGGGGCGAAGAACAGGCCGCCCGTGCGCGCGAAGAGCTTCTCCCCCGCCTCGCGCTCCAGCTCTGCCCAGAGCGGGTAGGCCTCGCCCATCAGTGACGTGTAGAAACCATCCGGGTACGTCTTGCGGATGATGCGCGAGGAGCCATACGAGCTGCCCTGATCATGGTCGGGCGTGAATTGCTCCACGACGGTGACGGCGTGTCCCTCGCGAGCAAGGAACCGCGCCACCGCGCTGCCCACTCCGCCCGCTCCCAGTACGGCGATCCGTGCCATACCGGGCATCCTGCCCCAGCCCGCGGCCTCCCGGGAGGGGCTGATCGAGCTTCATCGCCGCTTCGCGACGTGGGCGACGATCCGCTCGATGAGGGCGTACGGGATGGGTGCGTTGAGGGGGAACTTGATCGTGTCCTTGGCGTCGCGATAGGGCTCGAGCGCCTCCTCGATCGGGTCGTCGGAGCGGTAGATGGGATAGAGCCCGATGTGGCGCTTCCAGGCCGCGAAATACACGGCGTGCCGCTCGTCGAGCATGAGCGCGGGCATCCCGTACTTGATCTTCTCTTCCGCCTTGGGCAGCACCTTGCGGATGGACTTGCGCACCTTCTTGAGGATGACCTGCACGTCCTCGGGGAACGAGGCGATGTAGTCGTCGATGGTCGAGGACTTGGGCGCCTGCTCGTCCTTTCCCGGCCGGAAGCGCGCCGCGCGGGTCGTTGTAGGAACCGTACATGTCTTCCTTCTTTCAGCCACGCCGTCATTTCGGACTGGCTCGGCTGCTCGATGGCTTGGCCCTGCTCATCGAGGCGAAGGCTGAGACCCTCGAGCGATAGCACGTGTGCCATCCGCGGCGCTACTCGCGGGATTCAGCAGATGCGTCTGGCACATCTCGTCTGCTCCGCCACAAAAGCGGCGTAGGCACACACGCTCGGCGCGAGGTGTACTCGAGCCGAGCGCAGACCAGCGGGAGCAAGGTCGCATGGACCCCCAAGGGGTCGCCATCAAGCAGGATCCCACGAAATGGCGAGCAGCTCCAGCATGGCCCGTCAGATGCCGGCGGAAGCCAACTCAATCGCGCTTCGCCAGTTCAGCGCGGCGGAATTGACGCATGCCTTGTATTGCCGGTCCTTCGAGACACCGGTGACGTAAGCCACGATCGATTGCACGCTCTTGGCCACGTAGGACCATCCCGGAACCCAACCCACCGGTTTGGGCACCAGGCTGAACGCCGCCGAGCACTCCATGATTTCGTAGGTCACGGTTCCCAGGATGTCGCCCACCTCGGCATTCATATCCCAGCTGGCTGCCAGCGACGCGTTCCAGATCGAAGCGGCTACCTTTCGCAGCTCCACCTGGTCGCTGGGGCTCGGGGTACCCGCGGTGACCTGCGGCAGGTTGGCAGGTGCCCTGGCCGCCGGGTTCGCCTCCAGGATGACGTCCACAGGCGGGCCGAAACGCAGTGCCCATACTGCGATGGCAGGATGAGTCCGACCGCCCAGGTCACCGAAGTAGATGACATTGCCGCGCTTCGCGTCGAAATACGCGGCATAGGTCCGGCCGTCGGCATAGTGAACGAATGCCGCCGCATGTTGCCCGGGATGGCCGACCCGCCAGCCGTCCAGGAAGATGCCGCCGTCCTTCAGGAGAACGGGGCTTGCGGTGGCCGTGAAGTTTTCGACGAACGCGTCGTGGTGGTTACCCAGAAGTTGACGCACGTCATGTTCGGCGCCCTCGCTACCGAGGGCGTCTGTCAACGAACGCGTCTGGCCCGAGGGGATGCCCGCAGCCCAGCAGGGCACCATGAACACGTAGACAATCAAAGCGCAGACGGCGTTTAGACCAAACTTTCGGACTCGCATCTCATTCTCCTCCATGTGAACTGACCGGGACGTATGCCACGTCTGGCTCAAACCGACCTGATGCTTCGGCGGCGCCGGGCGGTGGCGCCGCAATCAGATCAAATGACGATCACCAGGTCAAGCCATGGGCGTCCGACTTCGTCGTGGAAAGCGCGGTGACCGACGCGTCCCCCTGAGCCCGATCTTGTCTGACGATTGGCACAATCCCATGAACAGAGACTGCATGAAGTCACGACCTGTCACGGCCTGTCACGGCATCCCCTCCCCTCGGCCCGCGGCACAGCCAATGCGACGGATATCAACGCTCTCATACACCCCGCGGTCTAGGTACACATTACACGGGACGCTCTACATACATAGAGTCCAACCCCACCCAGCTCTCGCTCGAAAGAGCAGGAGACATCCACATGATACCGCGAAGAACCCATTCCGTCGTCAGACCTGTCTTTTTCGTTTTCGCGCTCGGCTTGCTGCATTGGGGGTGCACGACCCGCCTCGATGAGCAGAAGGAGCGGTCTCCCCCAAAACACTCGGTGGGCCAGACCCGAGCGCCGCTGGTGGGCAATGGCGATTTCGAGAATGGCGACCTGAGCAACTGGACCGTGGGCACCCATTACAACCCAGGCCTGAGCGCCGTCCCGCCCACCAGCCTTTCCGATTTGAGTCTCCTGGGTACGGGAGCCCACCTGACCTTCGCGGTGAATGGGGCGCCGGAAACGCAGATCCCGGTGGGCCTCAGTGCCGGGTCGACCCTCCGCTACCCGCGCTACGGACAGTGGGCGGCGGTGGTCAATCAAAACGGCTCGAGCAACAACACCAACAGCTTGAGCCAGACCTTCCGGATCACCAATTCAGACATCGATCCGGCGGATGGGAAATTCCACCTCCGCTTCGCGCTCGCGCCGGTCTTCGAGGATCCCGGGCACCTGGCCCGTGATCAGCCCTACTTCTACGTCGTGGTGCACAACACCACGAGGAACAAACAATTGTTCTCGAAGTTCGAATACTCGAACCAACCCGGTGTCCCGTGGAAGACGGACCCCTCGAGCCAGGTGCTCTATACAGACTGGAAAATCTTCGATTTCGCTCCCAATGCCGCGGACATCGACGTCGGAGATCAGCTAGAACTCACGGTCGTCGCCGCCGGGTGTTCACAAGGAGGCCACTTCGGCCACGTCTATGTGGATGGGTTTGGCGCCTTCCTCCCCGGGCTGTCGATCTCCGCGAGTGCACCCTCTCAAGCCAATGCTGGCGACGCCTTGACCTATACCTATCTGGTGAGCAATTCGGGTCCGGACACGGCGACCCATGTCATCGTCGACCAGCCCCTGCCGGCGAATACCACCTTCGTGGGACTCAATGCGCCGGGCGCAGTCTGCACGGTCCCCGCGGTGGGTGCTCAGGGCACGGTCTCCTGCGACCTGGGCACGCTCAATCCCGCCGCGAGCACGACCTTCCAACTGACCGTGCGGATCGATCCGGGAGCCACGGGGACCGTGAGCAACGGCAACTACACGGTCCGGGATGACAGGACTTCTGCCCTCCTCGGGCCCCTGGTCGAGACGCTCATCACCCAGGGTATGGTGTTCGCGGACCTGGCAATCACCAAGAGCGATGGTGTGGCCGCAGCCGGTTGGGGCCAGACCCTTCAATACCTCATCGAGGTCACCAATCACGGGCCCGCGGCGGTGAACGACGCGCACGTCATGGATACCCTGCCGGCCCAGCTCACCTCCGCCACCTGGACTTGCACCGCCTCCCACGGCGGCGTCTGCGCCACGCCGACGGGCACGGATGACATCGATGCGAAGGTCCACCTGCCGGTCAACGGCAAGGCCATCTTCAGCTTGAGCGCGACCGTCGTCAGCGGTTCCGGAACTGGCCGCCTCTCCAACCTGGCCTCCGTCACCGTCCCCGAGGGAGTCATCGACAACGACAGCACCAACAACCAGGGCGTCGACACGGACTCGATCGGGAATCTGCATCTGCTCACCGTGAGCAAGGACCCGGCTTCCAGTGGGACGGGCCTCGTGGTCACCAGTCCGGCGGCCATCTCCTGCGACGCGGCCTGCGCCCGGGCGACCGCGCAATTCCTGGAAGGAACCCTGGTGAGTGTCACCGCGACCGCCGCGCCGGGTGACACCTTCGTCGGATGGACGGGGGCCTGCACCGGCTCCGCCAACCCGTGCGACGTCACCATCACCGCGGACACGGTCCTCACCGCGCTGTTCACCTCGCCCAGAGCTCCCACGGGGAGCACCTGCTCGAGCGCGACTAACTGTCTCAGCGGCTCCTGCGTGGATGGGGTTTGCTGCAACACCAGTTGCACGGAGCAGTGCATGGCCTGCAACGTCCCGGGGTCGGTCGGAACGTGTTCGCCGGTCACCGGGGCCCCGGTGGGAGACCGTCCCGCGTGCGCCGCCGGAGACTCCGTCTGTGGCGGAAGCTGCGACGGCACGGGAGCGAGTTGCTCCCATCCCACCTCGAATATCGTCGTCCGCCAGCCCACGACGGGCGCCTGCTGCCTGAACGTCGACCTGAATGACTACAACCTGTTCTTGCGCGAGGATTACAGCGGGGGACACGATGTCGTGGGCAAGGTGGCGGCGGGTGGCAACATCACCCTGACGAACTTCTCGGTGGGATGGGGATTGCCGGGCAACGACATCTCCAACACACTGGTCGCGGGCGGTCTGCTCACCCTCTCGCGCGGAGGCGTCTGGGGTGACGCCCGGTACGCGGGCGGCTACAGCACCAACCAGAGCGTGGTCTTCCCCCGAGGCCACGCGGCCCAGGGCGCGCCCATCGACTTCGCGACCCGGTTCGACGAGCTGCGCGACCTGTCCTCGAGGCTCGACCGCATTCCGGCCAATGGCAGTACGTCGCGTGAGTCCTGGGGTGGCCTCATGTTGAACGGCACCCACCCCGTCTTGAACGTCTTCGACATGAGCGCCAGCGCCTTCACCCGTGCCACACTCTTCGAACTCCACGCACCGGCTGGCTCCTTCGTCGTGGTCAACGTCCGCGGCGCCTCGGCGACCCTTTCCAGGTTCGCCATGCTCTTCAGCGGCGGCATCGATCTGCACCGCGTGCTCTTCAACTTCGTGGATGCGACGAGCATCGATGCCAGCAGCATTGGAATCCAGGGCACGGTGCTGGCGCCCAACGCGCGGGTCACGTTCAATGATGGCGCTTGGGATGGTGGCATCTATGCCCTGTCCCTGACGGGTGATGCCGAGGGTCACATCAACCCCCTGCAAGATCACCAGCTCTGTCCCTGAGCCTCGCACGGTGCCCAGCACCTTCCGTGTAGCCCTTCCCGCGAGCATCCTGGCAAGTGTTGCAGCATGGTTCGCGGCAAGGGCGTACTCGGGGGAGCCTAGCGGAGCACCGTGAGGTCCACGCGGTCCGCGGTGATGACGTATCCGGACGAGCTGGCGTTCTTGCGGCCGGAGACGGTGACCTTGAGGGTATGGGAGCCCGCGCTCAGCACGGGGCTGGTCCACAGCAGCTTCTGCTCCTGGCGGGTGGCGGAATAGAAGTCCACGTCCACCGCCGTGCCGTTGTCCACCGACACCGAGGCGATGCCGTGGTGCGAGGCCGCCGAGCCGTACAGCTTCGCCTGCGTGCCGGAGAAGCGCACCACATAGGAGGAGCCCGTGGTGTTCGAGAAGTGGTCATCGCCCTGGAACTTGCCGGTGCCAGTGCCCTCCTCCCAGGTGCCGGTGTACTCGAACTGCTCCTGGCCCGTGCCCACCACGCTGTCATTGAGCTGCACCACCACGCTCTGCTGAGAGGCCGTCACCGTGACGGTGGCGCTCGTGCCCACGTTGCCGGCGGCATCCACCGCCTTGGCCACCAGCGTGTGCTGGCCCGCGGTAGCGCTCCAGGTGAAGGCGTAGGGCGAGGAACCATCCTCGGCCAGCTTCGCCCCGTCCACCCACAGCTCCACCTTCGCCACGCCCACGTTGTCGCTGGCGGAGGCCTGCACCGTCACGCTGCCCACGGCCACGGTGCCACCGGTGGGCTGGGTGATGGTCACGCTGGGAGCGGTGGTATCGCCGCCCTGCGTCGCTCGCGTCAGGTCCACGCGATCCGCGGTGATGACGTATCCGGACGAGCTGGCGTTCTTGCGGCCGGAGACGGTGACCTTGAGGGTATGGGAGCCCGCGCTCAG
Source organism: Cystobacter fuscus DSM 2262 (assembly GCF_000335475.2). Lineage (NCBI taxonomy): Bacteria > Pseudomonadati > Myxococcota > Myxococcia > Myxococcales > Archangiaceae > Cystobacter > Cystobacter fuscus. The sequence goes on from NZ_ANAH02000069.1 coordinate 57,485, forward strand.
CACGGGGCTGGTCCACAGCAGCTTCTGCTCCTGGCGGGAGGTGGAATAGAAGTCCACGTCCACCGCCGTGCCGTTGTCCACCGACACCGAGGCGATGCCGTGGTGCGGGGCCGCCGAGCCGTACAGCTTCGCCTGCGTGCCGGAGAAGCGCACCACGTAGGAGGAGCCCGTGGTGTTCGAGAAGTGGTCATCGCCCTGGAACTTGCCGGTGCCGGTGCCCGCCTCCCAGGTGCCGGTGTACTCGAACTGCTCCTGGCCCGTGCCCACCACGCTGTCATTGAGCTGCACCGAGTCGCCCGTGGGGGGCGGCGGCACCGACGCCAGCGGGTAGTCGCGGATCATCGGGAGCATCGGATCGTTCGGCCCGAAGTTGAGCTCGCAGCTGGTGACGTTCGTCGCCTGCCACGTCCACACGAAGACGCCCGCCGCTCCGCCCGCGAGGTACTGCTGGAACTTCTGGCGCATGGCGTCCCGGCGCTGGGTGCGGTTCGTCCGGCAGCCGCTGTCGGCGGCGTTGATGCCCGTCTCTCCGACGATGAGCGGCTTGTTCAGCGCGTTCATCGCGTTGATGGCGGGCGTGAAGTGCGGCGAGACGATGGTGTTGCCGTTGTTGTAGTCGTAGTCGTACTCGTGGAGGCTGCCCACGTCCACGTTCGGCACGTCGTGGATGGACTGGAACCCGGACTGGCCTCCGTACGCCCACGGCGCCCACGAGCCCGAGCTGATCAGGTGGTTCGGATCGAGCTGCTTGATGGTCGTGCTGACGTCGTTGAAGAAGGCCTTCAGGGTGGTGTTGTCGGTGTCACCCGGCTCGTTGATCAGCTCCCACATGCCCACGGAGGGCGAGTTCGCGAAGCGGGTGACGACCTGCTTCACCCAGGGCACATAGTTGGTCTTGTACCCGCTGGAGTACCACGAGCTCTGCTTGCCGCTGCCGTCCGAGCCGTTGTAGCCGTCCCACTCGCCGCAGTAGCTGCGCCCATCGGCCAGGGTGAGGATCAGCTTCTGGTTGTACTTCTCGGCCGCGGCCACCACCCGCTCCAGGTTCGCCAGGCCCTGAGGCTTGAACGCCCAGGCGCGGGTGAGCCCGTTGGGTCGCAGCCCGGCGAAGAACGCATCGAGCTGCGCGTCGTTGGGGGCCGCGCCGCAGCCCGTCAGCGGGAAGGCGTTCACGCCCACCATCTGGTACGGCGCGCCATTCAGGTACAGCTGCTTGCCCTGGCGGTAGAGGAAGTTGGCCGGCGCCAGCGTGCTCGTGCCCGTGGAGAGCCCCTCCTCGCTCTCCTCCAGGGGCGCGTTGCACGCGGCCAGGAGGGACAACACGAGGAGTCCAGTGAGTCGATGACGGATGGAAAGGGTGTGCATGCGTTGCTCTCGGGTGAGGAAAAGGACCTCGCGGTCTCGCACGGGCCTGGAGCAACCGTAGTGCCAACTCCGTACTTCAATGATTTCGAGTATTTCCGGTGCGCTCTGTTCACGCCCTGTTCGCGCCCTGTCCTCTCCTCAGGACAGGACCTGTTCACTCGAGTGGACAGGTCCGGGGTAGAGCAAACCCGCCTGGAGGCTGTCTGGCTTACCGGCGGGCCCCCGCCATGCGGTGGCGGGGGCGAGGACGAGCATCCCGTGGTCCGCTACGGTGCGATCGTCACGGAGTCGAGGTTGACGTGGCCCGAGTCTCCCGAGCCGTAGACGTAGGCGAGGGTATTGGTGCCCGTGTTCAGCGGGATTCGCGCGGTGTAGGTCGACCAGGAGTTCCAGTCCGCCGTCGCGGGCAGGGTGATCTGGGTGCGCACGCCATTCACCACCATGGAGAGCGTCCGGGCCAGGCCGTCGCCGTTGCTGTACTTCAGGGTCGCGGAGTAGGTGCCCGCCGTGCTGGCCTGCACGGTGAGCGCGGTGCTCGCTCCGGAGTTCCAGTACCCGGCGACGAACCCGCGCCCGGAGTAGCCCGGGTGGTCGTTCAGGGCGAGCGCGCCCGAGGACAGCGCCGCGTCCTCCGCCTCGAGCACTCTCGTCACGGGGGGAGTGGGGGGAGTGCTCGGGGTGCCGTCGACCACGACCGTCCGCGCCACCCCGGCCGCGACGCGCACCGCGGTGTACGGACCGTAGACATCGACCCCCGTCGTCCACCCCTCGCCCGTGGCGGCCTTGAGCGCCGCGAGGTCGCCGTAGCGGGTGGGGGCCGTCCCGTTGATCCGCGCCGCCGTGCCCACCGTGGCGTTGACCTTCACGATGTAGTGGGTGAGCGCCGGGCTGAAGCTGCCGGTCTTCGCCTGGGTCTCCACGGTGACGGAGGTGCTCGTGCGCTGCGCGGTGATGCGCTGCTTGAAGAAGACCCCGTTCTCATAGGCCCGGGTCAGGCCGTCGTCGTCGTAGAGGGTGAACTCGCTCCGGGCCGTGGTGGGGAAGACCTCGAGGTCGATCTGCCTGACAGGCTTCTCGCTCACGTACTGCAGCACCTCCTGGGTCGGGAGGATGGCGCCCGCCTTGACGAACAGCGGGATGTCCTGCCAGGTGGACGCGTTGACCGGGTAGCTGAATGTGAGGGGGCCCGTGTAGACGGAGCCACGGGTGTAGTCGATCCAGGTGCCCGCGGGCAGGTACACCTGCTTGCTGGCCGCACCCTGCTCGACGACAGGCGCCACGAGCAGCGACTCGCCGAACATCCACTCGCTGGTGATGTTCGCGGCGTTCGGATCCGTGGGGTAGTCGTAGAACAGGGGCCGAACCAGACCGAGGCCCGTCTCGTGATTGATCCGCTCATGGGCATACAGGTAGGGCATCAACCGGCTGCGCAGCTCGATCGCGCCCTTGGCCGCGCTCTCCGCGGTGGCCCCGTAGACCCACGGTTGGCGCTGCTTGCCATCTACGCCGTGGACCCGGTAGATGGGCACGAACGCGCCGAACTGCATCCAGCGCGCGTAGTTCTCCGAGGACGGATCCCCGAAGAAGCCGCCGATGTCCATGCCCCATTTGCTCTCGCCGATGTTGATGCTGGTGAGCATGCGGGTGCGCTGATCGGCCATATTGCCGAATCCGGACTCGATGTCGCCGGACCACATGCCGTAGCCGTAGCGCTGGGCGCCGAGGTAGAAGTTGCGGTTGAGCGAGAACACCCGCCGGTCCGAGTAGGCCCGCTGCCCGTCATACAGCGACCGCTGCATGTTGGTGTGCTGGAGGCTGTTGAAGATGAACCCGTTCGCCTCGTCGGCCTCGTCGTTCCACCAGCCCGCGATGCCCCCATCGAACAGCGTCCGGGAGTGCTGCCAATACCAGTCACGGCACGTCTGCTTGGAGAAGTCGACGTCGTTGGCGGGCCGACCGGAGAAGTACTCCATGTAATCCGCCAGGCCCGGGTAGAAGCAGTTGTTGGTGCGCGCCCACTGTCCCTGCGCCGTGATGCCTCCGCCCGCCTTCCCGACGATCACCCGGGGCTTCATGATCCCCATCAACATGACGCCCCTGGCCGCCATGTCCCGGGCGAACGTCCCGGACGCCCCACTGGGGAACTTGTTCGGGTTCACGTTGCCGCTGGCGGAGGTCGAGTTCCACCGGAACTCGCCGTAGTCGTCCTCGCCCCAGGCCTTGAAGTCGAAGTCCAGGGTGAAGGCATCCAGGGGAATCTTCCGATCCCGGTAGCCTTGGACGATCGAAGTGACCTCCGTCTGCGTGGTGCCCCACTCGCTGTTGTTGAGCCCCAGGGCCCACTTGGGGGACATGGCGGGCTTGCCGGAGATCTCCGCGACGCCCGCCATCACCTGCCGGGGCGCACCGACCAGGACGTAGTACGCGACGTTGCGAGTCGACACGCCACTGAACTCCAGGGCGGTGTCGGTGATGGCGAAGTCCCCATCGATGGAGTCCACCAGCAACCCATAACGGTTGGTGAAGGCGAGCGGAGCCCCACCGTCCCCCTGCATGTTGGCGTTGACCCGGCCGCCGTCGTTGCGCTGCATGCCCTCGGCGAGGTTCTGCTTGGGATCCTTCTCGGCCCAGGGCACCGGGTTGCCGGTGATGCCGTAGAACGCCTGTCCGGACGCATGGTTGAACTTCACCCCGTCCGCGTACACACCCTCGGCGGCCTGCTCGCTGAGCACCAGCGCTCCCGTGGCGTCGAAGACGGAGACGCGGGCGGGATTCCGGCTGATCCTCACGGTCAGCTGCGCCGTGGTGACCACGATGGGATTGGACGCCGTGTCGGCGGAGGTGATGTTGCCCGTGGCCCACGTCTTGGCGGGATCAATGACGGCGGTGGGGGGATCGACGACGCCACCGGGGCGGTAGTCCACCTTGACGATGTCCGGGCGCAGGACCTGGACGAGGAGCCTGTCGGCGCCGACGACGAGGGTGAGGGTGTCACCCGAGAGGGACGCACTGGTGACGGACCCAAGGGCGGCCTGAGCGGGCAGGGCCGACAGGCCGATTCCGGCCATGGTGGAGAACAACGTGGCCGCGAGAAACCTCGCTCGGCGGCGGTGGGATTCGAACATGGGACAACCTCCCGGGATGGCAATGGGATGCGCACGACGCAGCGCGCGAAGGCCGAACGGCGGAGCCCGACCGGAGCGGAAAGAAGCCGCGGACGCGCTGCCAGAGTCAGGACCCCCTACCGGGGGTCTCTGGAATCATGACACCAGGAAATCATGGTTTCAATTAAAAACCGTTAAAACAACTTTATGGGGAGGAAGGGCGCGCCAGGGGAGCCGCCCTCCCCCAGACACATGGCGCAGCGCGTCCACCACGGCGAGCAGTGCGGGTGGCATCCGCCGCCGGGCCCACGCCCACAAGACGAGTCCCCGTTGGGCAACAGCGTCCGATGGCGCCGCCAGTCCCGGCGAGACGGCCTCTCGATGGTCGTCGCTTGTTGGCCCATCACCCTGCCGGGGAACGTGCCCAGGTGAGTTGGGATGCTATCCTTGAACCTCCTCGCTGTCGTAATGAGGAGACATGCGAATGAAAAAGAATCGGCTCTTCCCTCGGTCCGGCGCGGTCGCTGTCGCGGCCTATCGCCTTTCAACCGTCTGTCTCGCGCTGGTTCTGGGCTGCTCGGCCCGGGCCACGGACGTGCGGGCCGCGGACGTGCAGTGGATTGGCAATTCGTCCATCTTCCCCGCCAATGGGAGCATCACTTCGTCCAGCGACGTGTGGCTCAACACCGAGACCCATCCCCTGGACAGCGCGGCGAGCGTACGGGCCGTGTACAGCCTGGACGAGGGGGCCAACTGGCTGACCGTGGCGATGACGAAGAACGGGGTCAGCGGTAACAACGACAAATGGCACGTCAACCTGGGCAGGCTGCCTTGTGGCAGCAGGATTCGTTACGCGATCGAAGCGACCAACCCCTCGAAGTGGGACAACAACGGGGGCTCGGACTACGCCGCGAGCGTGAACGTGGCGGACGGTGACATCTGCCCGACGACGTTGAACTGGGTCTCCAATTACGGCTTCAAGAATGGCAAGGATACCGTCAACGTGACGGTGTCCAATCCCAACACGGATGCGCGGACCTACGTGCTGAGCTCCAACGCGGTCCGCCGGTCCGATGTGGAAAACAAGGGAACCACGCGGACCCTCAACGAGACGTTGGGCAAGCCGGTCGTTCGAACCGGCAACCCGCTCTTCGACAGCTTGTTCGCGCTGGCCTACGACGAGATGGCCAATACCCTCTCCGTGAACCAGATTGGTGATGGCGCCTACAATGGAGGCAAACCCATCGCCTGTCCGAAGGACGGCGGGAGTGGTGGCTGCTTCAAGACCGGCGTGAAGTGGTCCTACGTGTGGACACGGGACAGCGCGTACGCGATCGACTTGTCCCTGGCGCAGATGGATCCGGTGCGTTCGGCCAACACCCTGAAGTTCAAGATCTCGGATCGGCGCGGCAACCCGGGCAGACCGGAGATCGTTCAGGACACCGGGTCCGGGGGCAGCTGGCCGGTCAGTACGGACCGCGTGGTCTGGGCGCGCGGGGCCTGGGAGGTGTTGAAGTACCTGAGCGGCGACTCTCGCACGCAGTTCCGTGACGCGGCCTACGCCGCCATGGTCAATACCATCGAGAACGATCGCATCGCGGTCCATGACGCAGGCACGGGTCTCTACGCGGGCGAACAGTCGTTCCTCGACTGGCGTGAACAGACCTATCCCAGTTGGACCGCGAGCAACGTCGTGCACATCGGCATGTCCAAGACCTTGTCCACCAACGTCAATCACTGGATGATCCTCGATGTCGCCGCCAGACTCGCCGCTGAAAAAGGCGATGCCGCCACGAGCACCCGGTACCGGAGCTGGGCTGACGCGCTGAAGGCCGCGTTGAACAACAACCTGTGGTTGTCCCAGGCGGGCATGTACAGCACGATGAAGACCACCGAGCTGGATCCTTCCTCGGTGCAACGCCATGAGCTGCTGGGAGAGGCACTGGCGGTGATCGATGGCATCGCGGATGCGGACAAGACCGCCTCGCTCCTCCAGACGTATCCGCATACCGTGGCCGGTGCTCCCGTGGTGTGGCCGCAGATCCGGGATACTCCCATCTATCACAACCAGGCCATCTGGCCGTTCGCGTCGGCCTACTGGCTGCGTGCCGCGGTGCTCGGGAAGAATGACGCGGTGGTCAACCACAACCTGAAGACGCTGATCCGTGGGGCGGGCCTGAACCTGTCGAACATGGAGAACTTCCAGTTCATCAGCCTGTCAGGCAATCATCAGGATCAGGACAATGGGAACAGGGCGGGCCCGGTCATCAACTCGGAAGCACAACTGTGGTCCGTCGGGGGCTACATGTCCTCGGTGCTGGACGTGGTCTTCGGCCGTCAGGCCACCCAGACCGGTCTGCGCTTCCAGCCGTTCGTGACCAAATACATGCGCAACACGCTGTTCTCGACCGCCAACAGCATCCAATTGAAGAACCTGCCCTACAAGGGCAAGATCCTGAACGTGGAGGTGCTGTTGCCGGCAAGGGATGGCGCGAACAGCGGTTATTACCATGTCGCCAGCGTCAAGCTCAATGGCACCCCGGTGGCCAACGACACCTACTTCACGGCCTCCACCTCGGCCAGTGACACGTACAACGTCCAGATCCAGCTCGTGGATGCGAATGCGCCTCGAACGACGATGACGGTGGTGGAAGACACGGGGGACTACAGGCGCTTCTGGGCGCCGAGGGAACCGACGGGAGTCTCCGTGACGTTGAGTGGCGGCTTGCTGAGCATCGGCTTCAGCTCGAACGGCGAGACGGGCGTGGTGCACCACATCTACCGGAACGGGACACGGGTAGCGAGCAATCTGACGACGACCCGCTGGACGGATCCAACCTCGACCAATTATGCGTCGAAGACCCTGTGCTACAGCGTCGAGTCTCAGTACACCGGCGGCGATGCGGTCGCCAACCTGTCGCACCACTCGGAACCGATCTGTTACTGGCATACCGGCACCGGCACCATCTTCAACACCGGCGCGGGCTTGAACAGCCTGGACGGAGCATCGACCGCGACCGATCACGGCCGCCCGCACTTCAACGATTGGGGAGCCACGAACCAGGTCCTGGAAGCGGCGTTCACGCCGGGGCTCACCGGAAGCTATGGGGTGCAGTTGGTGTATGGCAACGCGTTCGGCCCGGTGAACTCCGGTGTGACCGCGGCCGTGAAGCGGATCGAGGTGGTCAATGCCGCGGGCCAGGTGGTTGCTTCCGATGTGGTGATGATGCCGCAGTTGAGCAACTGGGATGTCTGGGGTGACTCCAGCTTCGCGCGCTTCTCACTGACCGCGGGTGCCACGTACAAGATTCGCGTGAAGGACTTCTACAACATGTCCTATCTGGAGAGTAACGCGACATACGGAGGGGCGGGGGGCTCCGGCGGTCCGGTCAACCGGGCGAACGTTTCGGGCATGAAGCTGCTGCGCATGGAGTAGCCTCTCGGGCCACGAGGGTACTCCTCGTGGCTCGTGCTCCGCGCAACCTCGGACGGTTACCCGGCGGCGGCCACGGCCGGGCGCGGGGTGCCCCGGGTGTGGGCCGACGCTCGGCATAGAGGCGATCCCTCCACTGCAAGTGGATTCCCGGGCGGGGGCACCCGCGGCGGGGACTCGACACGCAGCGGCCCGCGACGGAAGGTGCGCCCCATGAAGTTCCTGACCTCGGAGCTCACGTACTTCCTGCGGGATGCGAAGGCGCGCCAGAACGTGCGCGCCCTGCTGCAGCTGCTGGCGGTCCTCCTGCTGCTGGTGGTGGTCTTCACCGTGCTCTTCCACGTGCTGATGAAGCGCGAGGGCCAGGAGCACTCGTGGCTCACCGGGCTGTACTGGACGCTCACGGTGATGACCACGCTGGGCTTCGGCGACATCACCTTCCACTCGGACATGGGGCGGGCCTTCTCCGTCGTCGTGCTGCTGTCCGGCGTCGTCTTCCTGCTGGTGCTGCTGCCCTTCACCTTCATCCAGTTCTTCTACGCGCCGTGGATGGAGGCGCAGCGGCAGAGCCGCGCGCCACGCGAGCTGCCCGAGGACACCCGCGGCCACGTCATCCTCAGCCACTACGACGCGGTGACGATGTCGCTCATCCCTCGGCTCGAATTCTACGGGCACCCCTACGTGGTGCTGGAGGACGACGTGGCGCGGGCGCTGGAGCTGCACGACCGCGGCGTGCGGGTGATGGTGGGGCCCAAGGACGACCAGGAGACGTACCGGCGGCTGCGGGTGCAGGCCGCGTCGCTGCTGGTGGCCACCGGCGACGACTTCCTCAACACCAACATCGCCTTCACGGCGCGCGAGCTCACCGAGCAGGTGCCCATCGCGAGCCTCGCCCGCAAGCCGGAGTCGGTGGACGTGCTGGAGCTGGCCGGCGCCAACCACGTCATCCAGTTGCCGGACATGCTCGGGCGCTCGCTCGCGCGGCGCACGCTCGCCGGCGAAGTGCGCGCCAACGTCATCGGGCGCTTCGGGCAGCTGGTCATCGCCGAGGCGCCCGTGACGGGCACACCCTTCGTGGGCAAGACGCTCGCGGAGACGCGCCTGCGCGAGGTGACGGGCGTCAACGTGGTGGGCATGTGGCAGCGCGGGCAGTTCTCCCTCCCCCGTCCCGACACCCGCATCGAGTCCAGCACCGTGCTGGTGCTTGCCGGCACCGACGCGCAGCTGGAGACCTTCGACAGCCTGGTGGTCATCTACAACGTGTTCGACCGGCCGGTGCTCATCCTCGGCGGCGGGCGCGTGGGCCGCGCGGTCGCCGCCAGCCTGCGCGAGCGCGAGGTGCCCTACCGCATCGTCGAGGAGAAGCCGGAGAACGCGCGTGGGCTCGAGCACGCGGTGGTGGGCTCCGCCGCGGACCTGGAGGTGCTCAAGCGGGCCGGCATCGACGAGGCGCCCACCGCGCTCGTCACCACCAGCAACGACGCCATCAACATCTACCTCACCATCTACTGCCGGCGGCTGCGGCCGGACATGCAGATCATCAGCCGCGCCACGCTGGAGCGCAACGTCTCCACGCTGCACCGCGCCGGCGCGGACTTCGTCATGTCCTACGCGTCCATGGGGGCCAACGCCATCCTCAACGTGCTGGAGCAGGGAGACGTCGTGATGCTGGCCGAGGGGCTGGACGTCTTCCGCTACCCCGCCTCGGCGAAGGTCATCGGCCGCTCGCTGCGCGAGACGCGCATCCGCGAGGAGACGGGCTGCAGCGTCATCGCGCTGGAGATGCCGGAGCAGACGGTGGTGAACCCCGACCCGAGCCAGCCCATCCCCGGGGGCGCCGAGCTCATCCTCATCGGGACCGCGGAGGGCGAGCGGCGCTTCAAGGAGCGCTTCGCCTGATCATGTTCCGCTTGGATCCTGGCCGAGCCGTGTTCCGACCCGCGACCAGCCAGGGGACCATCGTCCGCGGAGGCAGGGTGACGTGTGCCACCCGACGGTGCACGGGCCGGCTCTGTACGGAAGGCCGCGACCCCTCCTCCGGGGCGAGTAGGGACGACGAAGCGCGGTGTCACCGTGTGCCCCGCTCCTCGAGGAGGGAGCGAGCCATGCGGGCCAACGTCTTTCGCGGTGTGAATCAGTTTGGAATCGAAGAGGTCGAGCGACCCAAGGCGGGACCGGGAGAGGCCGTGGTGCGGATGACGCTCACCACCATCTGTGGCACGGACCTGCACATCGTGCGGGGCGAGTACCCGGTGAAGCCAGGGCTCGTCATCGGCCATGAGTTCGTGGGAGTCATCGAGGAGCTGGGCCCCGGCGTGGAGAGCTATCAGGCCGGGCAGCGCGTCCTCGTGGGCGCCGTCACTCCGTGCGGGCAGTGCCGCGCCTGCCTCTCCGGGCTGCTCTCGCAGTGCGGACATGGCGGAGGCCACGAGGCGCTCGGTGGCTGGCGCCTGGGCAACACCCTGAATGGCGTCCAGGCCGAGTACGTGCGCGTGCCCTCGGCCCAGGCCAACCTGGCCCCCATCCCGGACGAGCTGACCGATGAGCAGGTGGTGCTCCTGGCGGACATCGCCTCCACCGGCTTCAGCGGTGCGGAGTCCGGCAGGGTGCGCATCGGCGACGCGGTGGTGGTGTTCGCCCAGGGGCCTATCGGGTTGTGCGCCTCCCTCGGGGCCCGGCTCATGGGCGCGGCCCTCGTCATCGGCGTGGATGGAGACGAGAACCGCCTGAAGATGGCGCGCCGCATGGGCGTGGACGAGGTGCTCGATTACCGCCAGGTGGATGTGGTGCGGGAGGTGAAGCGGCTCACGGGGGGTGGCGCGGACGTGGCCATCGAGGCGCTCGGTACACAGGGCACCTTCGAGAACGCACTGCGCTGCCTGCGGCCCGGGGGCACCCTCTCCAGCCTGGGCGTGTACTCGGGGAAGCTGGAGCTGTCCTACGACGCCTTCGCGGCGGGCCTGGGGGACCACCACGTCGTCACCACACTGTGTCCTGGCGGCAAGGAGCGCATGCGGCGGCTGATGGAGATGGTGCGCGGCAAGCGGGTGGATCTCACACCGCTGCTCACGCATCATTTCAAGCTCGACGATATCCGGAGCGCCTATGCGCTCTTCGGCGAGCGGCGCGAGGGCGTCATCAAGGTCGCCATCCGGCCTTGAGCGCCCCCCCTCGACCAAGCGCTCGCTCACCGCGAGTTGTCGTCCCAGTCGTGGGGATGCATCTCGCGAGACGCCGCCAGGGTGACCTCCGCGTCTCGCCCGACGTAGACGGCATCACCGACGACCAGGATGTCGTCGGCGGGGAATCCGGCCTGCAGCAGGTTGTCGACGATCTCCTGCGAGTCCGTGGGCTGTGCGCCGCAGCCAACGCCGCTTCTTCGTCTCCGAGGCTCCCTCCAAGGAAAACTGGGACCCCTGCTCCGGCTTCCGCCGGGTTAGGGTCCGGCGCCCGTCGGCTTCGCCACCGGCCGACATCCATCAAGAGGAGCACTCATGACCGACCTCATCCGACAGCTCAACGACATCATCTGGAGCCGTCCGCTGATCTACCTGTGCCTGGGCGTGGGGCTGTACTTCTCGCTCCGTACCCGATTCATGCAGGTGCGTGGTCTGGGCGAGATGGTGCGGCTGATGTTCAAGAGCCAGAAGTCGCAGGCCGGCGTGTCGTCGTTTCAGGCGCTCACCATGGCACTGGCTGGCCGCGTGGGCACCGGCAACATCGCGGGCGTGGCCACCGCCATCACCTTCGGTGGCCCTGGCGCCGTCTTCTGGATGTGGATGACGGCCTTCCTCGGCGCCTCCACCGCCTACGTCGAGTCGACGCTGGCACAGATCTACAAGGAGGTCGACGAGAAGGGCCAGTACCGCGGCGGCCCGGCCTACTACATCGAGAAGGCAATGGGGCAGAGGTGGTACGCGTGGATCTTCGCCGTCGCCACGGTGGTGGCCATGGGCCTGTTGCTCCCCGGCGTGCAGGCCAACGGCATCGCCGTCGCGGTAGAGAACGCCTGGAAGGTGCCAACCAGCGTCAGTGCAGCCGCCCTCGTGGTGGTGCTCGGGTTCATCATTTTTGGTGGCGTCAAGCGCATTGCCCACTTCGCCGAGGTCGTGGTGCCGTTCATGGCGCTCGCCTACATCGTGGTGGCGCTGGGGGTCATGTTCCTCAACGCCGGAAAAATCCCCAGCATGATCGCGCTCATCTTCAAGAGCGCCTTCGGCATGGAGGCGGCGTTCGGTGCGGTGCTGGGCCTGGCGGTGGAGTGGGGAGTCAAGCGCGGCGTGTACTCCAACGAGGCCGGCCAGGGCAGTGGCCCGCATCCGGCGGCGGCCGCCGAGGTGTCACACCCGGCCAGCCAGGGCTACGTGCAGGCGTTCTCGGTCTACGTCGACACGCTCTTGGTGTGCTCGGCGACCGCCTTCCTGCTGCTGTCGACCGGCATGTACAACGTGGTGGCTCCGGGCGGCAAAGCGATCGTGGAGAACCTGCCTGGCGTCGGTGCGGGCCCCGCCTATGCGCAGGCTTCCTTCGAGCAGGTACTGCCCGGCTACGGTGCGAGCTTCGTGGCGCTGGCGCTGATGTTCTTCGCCTTCACCACCATCGTGGCCTACTACTACATGGCCGAGACCAACATCACCTACATCAACCGGAAGGCGCACCGGCCATGGATGTTCATGGTGTTGCGCATCACCATGATGGCGTCGGTGGCCTACGGTTCGGTGAAGAGCGCGGGAGTGGCCTGGGACCTGGGTGACGTCGGCGTGGGTCTCATGGCCTGGCTCAACATCATCGCCATCCTCATCATCCAGAAGCCCGCGCTGGTGGCGCTGAAGGACTATGAGGCCCAGAAGAAGGCCGGGCTCGAGCCGGTGTTCGACCCCGACAAGCTCGGCATCAAGAACGCTGGCTTGTGGAAGCGCCCAGCTGAACAACGGCCTGGTGTCGATGAGCCCGCGCTGGACATCGCGGCCCGCGCCGCCGCGAACCGAGAATAGCGCGAGGTCAGGCGGCGTGCGCAGGAGCGGGCGCGCGCGAAGTAGCGTCGCCGCGCTTCCGTCCCCCAGGAGGGGGTCAAGTCTTGACCCCAGATGCGCGTCTCGCGTACTGCGCGACACATGAAAACGCTGCCCCCCGCCAAAGAGAACGCGGAAGCCAAGGCTTTGGTGGATCGCCTCGTCTCCAACCTCGAGCCAGCTGCCGAGGCGTTCTGCTACCTCGAGAAGTACCTCGCGCTCCCGACGTTCGTGTACGAGCCGGGCGAGCAACCGGACTTCGAGCGCGAGGGCGTGCATCTGGTGATGGGCGATCTCGAAGTCCCCGAGGCAGTGCTCAATGATCTCGAGAATCGCCAGTTCATCTTCGTGGCGGGAAACCTGCGCTGCCGCGAGCTGTGGACCTCGGGGTGGATCTTCGTCTCGGGAGCACTCCGTGCGAACCGCGTCGTCGGCCAGTCGGGCTGCAACAACATGCTGGTCTGCGACACCCTGGAAGTCAGGGAGCTGGTCGAGCGAGGCCACTCGATGACCGTCATCGGCGAGCTGAAGGCGGAGGTCTTCTACAGCTCGCACGGCATGGTGACGTCCGAGAACGAGGAGACGCAACACCCGGAAACCAGCGACGGCGACGTCTTCCTTCAGGAGCTTCTCGACGAGGAGGGCCAGGTCGATTGGAATAAGTGGTACGAATTCGTCGAGAACGAGCGCCGCTGGCATCGGTAGCAGCGCGCCCAGGCATGCCTCACCAGCCGTCAGGAGACCCGATGCTCACGCTCTTCCTCTGCGCGCTGCTCGCCGCGGCGCCCCCTGCGCCCATGAGCCTGAAAGCAGGCGCGGCCGAGCCCGGTGAGGAGGTTTCCCTGACCGTCAACGGTATCGCGGTGCCCGCGCGTTCAGAAGCGGGCATCTACCTTTTCGGCAAGCTCAGCGTGTCCTCACATCCGCTCCGGGCGCTCCTGCTCCGCAGTACCGATGGCGGAGCCCACTGGAGCGAGGTGCTCCCAGCCGAGGAGCACAGCGAGGTGCTCTTCGTGCGCTTCATGGGCTGCCAGGGCCGCGCCCTCGTGGGTTGGAGCACGGAAGGCCCCGGACGGCTCACGCTGTTCGCGAGCTCCGACTGCGGGGCGACGTGGAGGCGCCGGGGCAGGCTCCCCAAGGCCATCTGGTCCGAGTGGCCGGAGCAGATGGCCTGGAAGGATGGTCAACAGGGGACGGTGTGGTTGACGGACGCGAACGAGGAGAATGCCCCCGTTCGCGCGATCGCCACGAAGGACGGAGGCCGGACCTGGAGCAACCTCGAGCAACCGCCCCGCGTGCCTCCCCCGGAGCCGAACCTGGAGGCACGTGGCTCCACGGGAGTGCGCTGGAAGGTGACACCGGAGGAGCGGACGCTTCGCGTGGAGCGACAGGAGAACGGCGCCTCCTTGGAGGTCCGTGTCCTGCTGCCCGTGTCCTGGCGGCGCGAGGGGAAGACGCTCGTCCCCGCCGGCTGACCCGAGTGGGGCCGGAGAGCCGGCTCAGGCCACAGGTGGGGAGGAGGCGAGCCGCTCAGCGTGTCGATTCATCCACTCGCTCCTTCTGACTCCGGGCGTCCAGGATCACCTGTCCGTCCTTCATCACGAACCGCACTTGCTTCAGCGCCCCGATGTCCTTCAGCGGGTCGCCCTCCACCGCGAGCAGGTCCGCGAGCTTGTTCGGCTCGAGCGAGCCAATCTGGTCCTGCATGCGGAGCAACTCCGCCGCGTTCACTGTCGCCGCGCGCAGGACGTCCACGGGCTTGAGGCCGGCCTCGGCATAGGCGCTGAACGACTTCACGCTGGCCTGTCCTCGCGTCAGCCCTGGCATCACGATGTACATGTCCGAGCCCGCGGCAACCCGAACGCCCGCTGTCACCGCGCGACGGAGGCGGTCATAGGCCTTGGTGATGAGCTTCCTGCAGCGCTCCTTCATCTTGCGCTGGCGCTCCGCGTCGCCCGTCTTGGCATCGAACAAGTCGCACGCGTCCATCGAGCCCTCGGTGGGCACCATGAAGATGCGCTTGCGGGCCATGGGCGCCAGCACGTCATCGGGGAGGGAGTACGCGTGCTCGATGGAGTCGACGCCCGCCTGGACCGCGATGCGAATGCTCTCGTCGGTGGTGGTGTGCGCCGCCACCGGGCGCTTCTTGCGGTGGGCCTCCTCGGCGATGACCTTCAGCTCCTCCAGCGAGAGGAGGTTGTGCCCGTTGTCGACGATGACCTTGATGCAGTCCGCGCCGTCGGAGATGGCCTGCCGCACGGCGCGCCGGGCCTCCTCCACGCCGGAGATGGTGACGTACTCCTGCTCGATGAGGGCCTGAGCTGGCGGTTGGAGCGTGGGGAACTGCCCGCCATGGGGAGCGAGCGCGCGGGTGCAGGCGGAGATGCGCGGGCCCTGCACCCAGCCACGCTGGATGGCGTCGCGCAGCGCCACGTCCCCGTTGAGCCCGGAGTTGCCGACGTCGCGCACCGTGGTGACGCCAGCCTCGAGCATTTCGCGGCCCAGCTTCGCTCCCAGGAGCGCGCGCTCGGCGGTACTCCTCTGGGCGACGATGGAGATCATGCTGTCGCCGCCGCTCTCGTCGAGTTCCAGCAGCAGGTGCGAGTGCGCGTCGATCAGCCCAGGCAGCAGGGTGACGTCGCCCAGGTCGATGACCCGTGCCCCCGAGGGGATGGAGAGGCCGGTGCCCACGGCCTGG
The DNA here is from genome assembly GCF_000335475.2 of Cystobacter fuscus DSM 2262. Taxonomy (NCBI): domain Bacteria; kingdom Pseudomonadati; phylum Myxococcota; class Myxococcia; order Myxococcales; family Archangiaceae; genus Cystobacter; species Cystobacter fuscus. The sequence continues at coordinate 73,097 of NZ_ANAH02000069.1, forward strand.
ATGCTCGAGCCTTCGATGAGCACGACCGCATCCGCCAGGACCCTGTCACTCTTCCCATCGAAGAGCCTCGCGGCGCGCAGGGCGATGCGCGTGGGCTCCGGGGAGGAGGGAGCCTGGGCCCATGACGGCATGGGAAGGCTCCACAGCAGGAAGGTGCCAATGACCGTCGTGAAGAGTCGCCGGGAGGGGGAGGGCAAGGAGTGGCTCCTGGGTGCGCGGTGCCGAGCCTCCGTACCGTCGCCGTCCTGTCTCGGGAAGGCAAGCACCAGAGGAGGCCGCAGTCAGGACAGGTGCACGGGCAACTGCTTGAGGCCGCGCAGACCGATGGTGCCGTGGCCAGGTTCTCCCTCACGGCCTCGTATAGCACCGTCCCCTCCGGCTTCGCTGCTGCCTCAGGCGCGCAGCTCGCCGTCAGGAGGAACGACCGCCAGAGAGGCAGAGCTGCGGGCCGCGCTCCCTTCCGCTCAGCAGTGACATCGTGAACTTCACTCAGCAGAACGGATTGCGCCTCCTCGAGGTCGGCGCGACTCGTCCGATCTGTCCCTCCTGCGCGGCTGCCATCGAGGAAGCCGGAGCGGTCCCCGTGACGCCGTTGAAGGTGCCGTGATCATGTTCCGCTTGGATTCGATCTCTCCCGACCTGGCCGAGAGCTTCAGGCACGCGGCACCCGCGCACCGACGCAAGGCCGCGCTGGTTGCCTGCACGCTTGTAGCCTCGCGGGTTGGTCTTGAAGGTGAAGAGGTTGTCGCCGCACTCGAGCACCTCCGCCAGGGTGGGGAGGTGGATCGCGCTCTGCTCCGGAAGCTCGAGAGCCTCGCGGCCCGGCTCGATGACGAGTACCTCTGCCTGGAGGAGGAAGGCGATGAAACAACGAGGCCGGAGGTGCTTCGGCTCTTCTCGAAGGCTCGCGCAGCTTCCGCTCTCGGGTTCGCCCTCTCCGAGGACCCCGGACAGCTCCACGAGGCAATCTACGAGGCGCTTGTGGCAGTGGACGATGCCTCTGAAGTCATCCGGCCAGTGGCGGAGGCGCTCCAGAGCTGACCAAAGCTTGCAACTCTCGCAGCGCATCCGGGCAAACGCGGACGACCCCGAAGCTCTCCCGTGAGGCTCGGCACGGCTCGCCATGGCCGGGCGTGAACCCGGCTCCGACAAGCCCGTGCCATTGTCCAGCCGAAGCGGTCCCCGTTGTGCTCGAACCGGTTGCTACGAAGGTTGCGCCACTCAGGTCGGATGGCCCCCTTGGCTCTCCGAGTTACCCCTGAACGGATTTAATTTCCCTGGCTTGGCGCACCAAGCTCTCACCTCGGATGCAGAGAAGGGCTGTCCTCGCATGCCTCACATGTCCGGCTCGCACGTCCAGGCGAACTTCTCGTAGTAACGGTCACATTTGTAATGAGGGCCGCAGACCTCGGGGACGGCCGGGTCACAGGCCTTCCTGCAATAGCTCATCTGGCAGACGAAGCCCTCGGAGCAGGCAGGCGTGTGCTCCTCACCACAACGGATGAGACACGTCCCCCAGGCTTCGCGGGGGTGGCTGTAGGTATTCCACATATGGCACTTCTGGCCCTCGGGACAGGGGGTCTCCTGGCAGTTCTGGCCATACACCTGCGTGCAGACCGACACGCCCTCCTCTCTGTTGGGCCGGATGCAGTCCTGGCCCTCGGGACACGTACGGCCCTCACACGTGGGCAGGCAGGAAGGGCCATCGAGGCCCTCGCGGCAGAAGAATCCCTCTGGACAGCTCCCGGGCTCTTCCACCCGGCACGGCCGGCCACACCGGCGGTCCTGGCAGAGAAGGCCCCGTTCGCATGCGGCTTCACGTGAATCGGACATGTCCAAGCAGGGCTCCCCCTCCTTTCGCACACCCACGAGCGTGCACTGGCGGAGTCGAGGCCCTCCCTTTACCGTCTCCACCGTGCGGCACACCATGTCCTCTGCGCATTGCTGATCCGTCATGCACCGGCTGTCGGTGCAGTACGTCCACATGGACCGTGCATTGAAGAAGCAGGCGAGCGGTGGCTCGCAGTCCTTGCGGCCCGCGCAGGGGCGCTCGTAGGTCATCAGGCTGTGGCGCTCTCCGGGCGAGAGCATCGGGACAAGCCTCGCCGCGGGAGCCGACCGCAATCCTCCCAGCATGGCCGTATAGATGACCCAGGCCAATGGCAGGACCAGGAAAAGACCTGGCAGAACGGCAAGGAGCGTACGCCAACGCATCACGGGTCGGCCCTGAACTGACACGCATGAGGGCACCCGGACTGATTCCACTCCTCAGGGGGAACTCGACATCGCTTCTTCCACTCCTCCTCACTCAAGTAGCAGTCGTGCCGGTGCATCTCCTCCGAGAGGTCCTCCGCCATCGCCCGGTCGATGGTGCCGCCTTCCCGCCACGTATCTGGATACCCCATCCCCATCGCCATCCATGCCGTGAACGTGAGCACACCTCGCCAGCGCATGTGTCCTTCTCCTGAGCGCAGCGCCCGTTCCAGGAGCGGGCAGCATGGCACGCCACTATAGAGCGGAAGCTCCGTTACGGAGAAGGGCACTCGGTCCCGGGCGGGTGACTCGATCCCCGAGAGGGTGTCTCTCCGAGAGGGTGTCAAAGAATTCGAGCGACGCGCTTTGGCACAACCCGCGGCGGGAAGGAGTGAGGCGGAAAGGGCGCTGAGAAATCCTCTCGGCCCCTGCGCTCCATCCCTCCACACGCCGTCCCTCCTTCCCATGCTCAAGCCAGCTCACCGCTCCCAGCCATGCCGGGCAACCTGCTCTACCCGCTCACCTCGCGGGAGGGGCTGGCGACGAGGCCCGAGCGCACGGTGAAGTCGCCGAAGCCTTCTCCCGGCCGCCTGTCCTTCGCGTACGCGGCGAACACCGGCTCGAGCGCCTCCAGCAGGCCCGCCTCGTCGATGTTCTCACGGTACAGCCGGTTGAGGCGCTGCCCGCGCACGTCTCCGCCGAGGAAAAGGTTGTAGCGGCCCGGCGCCTTGCCCACGAGCGCGATCTCCGCGAGGTAGGGCCGGGCACACCCGTTCGGGCAGCCGGTGATGCGCAGGTGGATGTTGTCCTTCTCCAGCCCATGCACCGCCATACGCGTCTCCAGCAGGCCCACGAGGTCGGGCAGGTAGCGCTCGGCTTCCGCCATGGCCAGGGCGCACGTCGGCAGCGCCACACAGGCGAGCGCGTTGCGGCGCAGGGGGCTCGCGCGCTGGTAGCCCATGAGGCCATGCGCCGCCACCAGGGACTCGATGGCCGGCCGATCCTCGGAGGCGATGCCCGCGATGATGAGGTTCTGGTTGGGCGTGAGCCGGAAGTCACCCCGGTGCACCCGGGCGATCTCCCGCAGGCCCGTCAGGTGCGTGCTCCCCTCGCGGTCCGCCACCCGGCCGCTCTCGATGAAGAGCGTGAGGTTCCACTTGCCGTCGTACCCCTCCGTCCAGCCGAAGCGGTCCCCGTTGTGCTCGAACTTGAAGGGGCGCGCGGGCTCCAGCTTGAAGCCGAGCCGCTGCTCCAGCTCGCCCACGAACCAGGCGATGCCGCGATCCTCGATGGTGTACTTGAGCCGCGCGTGCTTGCGATTGGTCCGGTCCCCGTAGTCACGCTGGACCTTCACCACGTTCTCGGCCACCACGAGCAGGCGCTCGGGCGGGATGAAGCCAATCACGTCCGCGAGCCGGGGGAAGGTCGCGTTGTCACCATGGGTGGCGCCCATGCCACCGCCCACCACGACGTTGAAGCCCACCAGCTCCCCGGCCTCCAGGATGGCGATGAAGCCCAGGTCCTGCGAGAAGACGTCCACGTCGTTGAGGGGCGGCACCACGACGGCCGCCTTGAACTTGCGCGGCAGGTAGGTGGAGCCGTAGATGGGCTCCTCCTCGCCCCCCGCGACCTTCTCCTCGTCCAGCCAGATCTCGTAGTAGGCGCGCGTCTTGGGCAGCAGGTGCTCGGAGAGGCGCTGGGTCCACTGCTGCACCAGCGCGTGCGCGCGCGAGTCCACCGGATTGGGATTGCACATCACGTTGCGGTTGACGTCGCCGCAAGCGGCGATGGTGTCGAGCAGCGTGGCGTTGATGGCCGCGATGGTGGGCTTGAGATCGCCCTTGAGCACGCCGTGGAGCTGGAACGCCTGGCGCGTGGTCACCCGCAGCGTCCCGTTGGCGTGGGTGCGCGCCAGCTCGTCCAGGACGAGCCACTGCTTGGGGGTGCACACCCCGCCAGGCAGGCGGGTGCGGAGCATGAAGCTGTAGGCGGGCTCCAGCTTCTGCTGCCGGCGCTCCTCGCGGATGTCCCGGTCGTCCTGCTGGTAGCTGCCGTGGAACTTGATGAGCTGGGTGTCGGCCGGAGCGATGGCGCCGGTGAGCGGATCGGCCAGGCTCTCCGCCAGCGTGCCGCGCAGGTGACGGCTGCGCGCCTTGATGTGCTCCACCTCGGCCAGGGGGGCGGACGTCGGATTCTTGCTCATGGGATGACCTTGTCTCAGTAGACGTCGCGCAGATAGCGCTGCTGCTCGCGCAGGGTTTCGAGATGGGCCCGGGCGTCCTCTCGGCTCTTGCCGCCATGGGCCACGTAGATGTCGATCAGGGCCTCGTGGACGTCCGGGGCCATGCGCTGGGCCTCGCCGCAGACGTAGAGCGAGGCGCCGCCTTCCAGCCAGGCGTGGACGTCACGCCCCTTCTCACGCAGGCGATGCTGGACGTAGACCTTCTGGCCCTGGTCCCGCGAGAACGCCACGTCCAGCCGGTGCAACTCGCCCTTCTTCACCGCCTCCTGCCACTCCACCTGGTAGAGGAACTGGCTGCGGAAGTGCTGCTCGCCGAAGAAGAGCCAGTTGCGGCCGCTCGCTCCGGTCTCGGCCCGCTCCTGCACGAAGGCGCGGAACGGCGCCACACCCGTGCCCGGGCCAATCATCAGGATGTCCCGCGAGGGATCCGCCGGCAGGCGGAAGCGCTCGTTGGACTCGATGAACACCTCCACCACATCCTCCTCCGCCGTGCGCGTCGAGAGATAGGAGGAGGCCGCGCCGAAGTGCCGGGTGCCAAAGGCCTCGTAGTCCACCCGGGCCACCGTCAGGTGCACCTCGTCCCCCACCCGCTTCTGGCTGGAGGCGATGGAGTAGAGCCGCGGCGTCAGACGGCGCAGCGCGCCCACCAGCTCCTTCGCGTCCCACTCGGCGGGATGGGCCCGGAGCAGATCGATGACCTGATGGCTGTCGAGCAGCTTCCGCAGGCCCGCGGCGTTCTCGGGGGCGAGCAGCCGCTCCAGTTCCTTGTCTCCGGAGCGCGAGGCGTGGCTCGTCAGGAAGGGCCGGCTCAGGCGGGTGATCTCCAGCCCCTCGGACAACCAGCGGTGCAGCGGCAGCGCGCGGCCGTCACGCGACACCTCGGTGGCACCGTCGAGCTTCAGCGTGGAGAGCACCGCGTCCACCAGCTCGGGGGGATTGCGCGGCACCACCCCGAGCGCGTCTCCCGGCTCGTAGCGCAGGCCCGAGCCCTCGAGCGACAGCTCCACGTGGCGCACGTCCTTGAGGGCCCCGCGGCCGGTGATGCGCTGGTTGGCCAGCACCTGGGCGGGATAGGGATTCTCCCGGCTGAAGGTGGGCGCCACGGACGCGGTGGGCAGTTGCGTGACGGTGGCGACGGGAGCGCCCAGCTCCGTGCGCGCGCGCTCCAGGGCCTGTCCCAGCCAGGGCTCGGCCACCGGCTCGAAGTCCACGTCGCAGTCGGCGCGCGAGAACAGCCGCGCGGCGCCCAGCTGCGCGAAGCGCTCGTCGAGCACCCGGCCGACCTCGCAGAACTTCGCGTAGCTCGAATCTCCGAGCGACAGCACCGAGAACTGGAGCTGGTTGAGCGCCGGGGCGCGCTTGCCCATCACGAACTCGAAGAAGCCGCGCGCGTCATCCGGGGGATCTCCATCCCCCTGGGTGCTGATGACCACATACAACACCCGCTCGTTCTTCAGCTCGCGCGTGGGGTACTCCCCGGCGCGGAAGACACGCACGGCGACCCCGGCGGACTCCAGGCGTTGCTTGAGGCGCTCGGCGAGCTGTCGGCTGTTGCCCGTCTGGGTGCCGTAGACCACGGTCACCGGCGTCTGGGGCCTGGCCTGGGGCGCGGCCGCCAGCGGGGACAGGGGCACGGACACCGGCAGCGACCGGGCGGCGAGCCCGGCGAAGTACCCGCTCAGCCAGTTGAGCGATGGGGCATCGAGCCCCTCGACGAGGCGCTGGAGCAACGCGCCCTTGTCCGCGCCCAGCGGCGTGGCCAGGGTGGCGATGGAGGATGCATTCACGGAGGCACTCAAGGCGTCTTCTCCTGCGCGTCGAGCACGCGCTTGACCTGTGTGTCCACGTCCTCCGAGGGCTCCAACTCGAGCCAGGGGACGCCGGCGCCACGAAGCTGTTCCCTCAAGCCCAGACGCGCCTGGGGAACCGGGGTGTAGAGGATGGCGAGCAGACCCGCCTCGGCCAGCGCGAGGGCGTTCTCCGCGTCGCCGCGCACGGTGGCGGTGTGCCGGCCCTGATCGAAGAGGGCCCGCTCCAGGCGGAGCGCGGCGTCACGCACCTCGGGGGTTCCCGTGAGCAGGAGGACCGCTCCGGACTGACCCAGGCGCTCGCGCCGCTCGCTGGCGGAGACGAGGGAGCGCGTCTCGTCGGCGCCCTGCCCGCCCGCGCCGCCGAGGATCATCCCCGCGGCGACGGTGTCGTTGGTGAGCGGATCCACGACGATGAAGGCCCCGGTGCGGCGGTTGTCCCGGTAGGGATCGCACACCACCGGCCGCTTGCAGACGAGCCGCACCTTGGCGATGTCATTGAGCCCGAGCGTGGGGGCGGGCTGCTCGGACAGGTCCTCCAGCTCCTTGCGCCAGAGCACCTGCTCGATGTGGGCGGGGACGTACTTGGAGGTGTGCTTCACGAGGTAGCGGCGCGAGGTGTCCAGACGCTCCTCGCCGAACCAGACCAGCATGGCCTCCATGTCCTGGAGCACCCGCGGCGGCTGTTCGGCATGGGCGATCTGGTCTCCCCGGCTGATGTCCACCTCGTCCGTCAGGCGCAGCGTCACCGAGGCGGGCGCGCTGGCCTCCTCCAGGCGGCCCTCGAAGGTGTCGATGGACGCGATGTGCGTGCGCCTCCGGGAGGGATACACGACGACCTCGTCCCCCAGGCGCACCTTGCCGGAGACGATCTGCCCGGCGAAGCCGCGGTAGTCCAGGTCCGGCCGCAGCACGTACTGCACGGGGAAGCGGAAGGCCGCGTCCTCCTGCCGACGCTCGTGCGGCAGCGTCTCCAGCCACCCGAGCAGTGTCTCGCCGTCGTGCCAGGGGGTGCGGGCGCTCGGCTGGGTGATGTTGTCGCCCGTGCGCGCGCTGATGGGGAAGAAGCGCACCTGCTCGAAGCCGAGCGTGCGGGAGAAGGCCTCGAACTCCGTGGCCAGGCGCTGGAACACCGCCGGGTCGAAGTCCATCAGGTCCATCTTGTTGATGGCCACCGCCAGGTAGGGGATGCCCAGCAGCGAGGCGATGTACGCGTGCCGCCGCGTCTGCGGGAGGATGCCCAGGCGCGCGTCCACCAGGATGACGGCCGCGTCGGCCGTGGAGGCCCCGGTGGCCATGTTGCGCGTGTACTGGAGGTGTCCCGGCGTGTCCGCGACGATCACCTTGCGCCGCTTCGTGGAGAAGTAGCGGTAGGCCACGTCGATGGTGATGCCCTGCTCGCGCTCGGCGCGCAGCCCGTCGGTGAAGAGCGAGAAGTCGATCTCCCCGCCCGCGCTCGCGCGCTTCACCGCCGCCACCTGATCCTCGAAGAGCCCGTTGCACTCGTAGAGCAGCCGGCCAATGAGCGTGGACTTGCCATCGTCCACCGAGCCCACCACCGCCAGGCGCAACAACTCCTTCTCGGCGTGCTCGGCGAGGAAGCCCTGGACGTCCGTCCTACCTTGAACCTGAGTCTCGGCGCTCATCTTAGAAATACCCCTCGCGCTTCTTGAGCTCCATCGAGCCTTCCTCGTCGTGATCGATGAGCCGACCCTGCCGCTCGGACACGCGGGACTCCACCATCTCGGTGATGATCTCCTCGACGGACGCCGCCGAGGACTCCACGGCGCCGCTGAGCGGATAGCAGCCCAGGGTGCGGAAGCGCACCCGCTTGAGCACGGGCTTCTCGCCCGGCCGCAGCCGCATGCGCTCGTCATCGACCATGATCCACTGGCCGTTGCGGCTCACCACCGGGCGCTCGGCGGCGAAGTACAGCGGGACCACGGGAATGCGCTCCTTGAGGATGTAGTGCCACACGTCCAGCTCGGTCCAGTTGGACAGCGGGAAGACGCGCATGCTCTCGCCCGCGTCGATGCGGCCGTTGTAGAGGTTCCACAGCTCGGGCCGCTGCTTGCGCGGCTCCCACTGCCCGTGCCGGTCGCGGAAGGAATACACGCGCTCCTTGGCCCGGGACTTCTCCTCGTCGCGGCGGGCGCCGCCGAAGGCCGCGTCGAAGCCGTGCAGCGCGAGCGCCTCGAGCAGCGACTGCGTCTTCATGGCGTGCGTGTACTTCTGGCTGCCATGGTCGAAGGGGTTGATGCCCTCGGCGAGCGCCTTCTTGTTCTGGTGCACCAGGAGGTTCAACCCGTGGCGCGACGTGAACTCGTCCCGGAACCTGTACATCTCCCGGAACTTCCACGTGGTGTCCACGTGGAGCAGGGGAAATGGCAGGGGCGCCGGATGGAACGCCTTGCGCGCCAGGTGCAAGAGCACCTGCGAGTCCTTGCCAATGCTGTAGAGCATCACCGGGCGGGCGAACTCCGCCGCCGTCTCCCGGAGGATGTGGATGCTCTCCGCCTCGAGCACCGCGAGGTGCGAGTGCCTCGCCGCCAACGTCTCACTCATGTCCCGCCTCGACCTTGAGAAATTGCTCCGGCCCGGCCACGCCCGGCCGCGTCCTGGCCAGCGTGGGCAGTTGGGCCCGGAGGGAAACGACCTCGCCCACCACCAGCAGGGCGGGAGAACCCACGGCCTCTTCCCGGGCCCGTGCGGCGATGGACGCCAGCGGCGCCTCGAGCACGCGCTGGTGCGCCCAGGTGCCCGCCTCCACGATCGCCGCCGGAGTGGACGGCGCGCGGCCCGCGGCGATGAGCGCGAGCGTCACCTCCTCCAGCCGGCGGCCCGCCATGAAGAGCACCAGCGTCTCCGCGCCCGCCAGGTGCGCCCAGTCGGGCGCCTGGCCCGTGCGGTGCGCGGTGGCGAACGTCACCGAGCCCGACACGCCCCGGTGGGTGACGGGAATGGCCGCCGCCGCCGGCGCCGCCAGGCCACTGGAGACACCCGGGACGACCTCGTAGGCGATGCCCGCCGCCTCCAGCGCGAGCGCCTCCTCCCCGCCCCGGCCGAACACGAAGGGGTCTCCCCCCTTGAGCCGCACCACCGAGCGGCCCAGCCGCGCCTGGGCGATGAGCAGCGCGTGGATCTCCTCCTGCGCCACCGACTCTCCCCCGCCCTCCTTGCCCACGAACACCAGCCGCGCGTGGGGCCGGGCATGCGTGAGGACTTCCGGGTGGATGAGGCGGTCGTACACCACCGTGTCCGCGCTCGCGAGCAGCCGGGCCGCGCGCAGCGTGAGCAGGCCGGGATCTCCCGGACCCGCGCCCACCAGGTACACGATGCCCTCGACGTGTTGACTCATGTCGTCTCTCCAAAGGTCTCGAGCGCGGCGCGCACCCGGGCCCACGCCTCCCGGCTCCGTCCGCGCATCAGCAACTCCCCCGCCTCGCCCTCCACCAGGTGCTTGAGCAGCCGCATCCGCGCGGGCCCCTGCGGCAGACGCCTGCGCAGCCACCCCGTCAGTCGCGCCAGCCGCACGTGCCCGGGCAGCACCTGATCCAGGAACCGCTTGCGCAGCAGCCGCGCCAACGCGGGCGACTGGCCCGAGGTGGACACCGCCACGACGATGGGCCCGCGCCGGCCCACCGACGGCAGCGTGAAGTCGCACAGCTCCGGCACGTCCGCCGTGTTGAGCCACACGCCGCTCGCGCGGGCCTCCGCCGCCACGGCCTCGCTCACCCGCGAGTCATCCGTGGCCACGAACACCAACTCCTGTCCCCGCGTGTCCCCGGGCCGCCAGGCGCGCTCGAGCAACTCCAGACGGCCCGCGTCCGCGAGCTGGCGGATGGAGGGGCCCACCACCGGCGCCACCACGCGCAGCCGGGCTCCCGCCTCCACGAGCTGCCGGCCGCGCTCCTCGGCGATGGTGCCGGCGCCGACCAGAAGCACCCGCCGGCCCTCCAGACGAAGGCAGACGGGAAAATCCACGGGCGTGCTCATGAGACTGACACTCGGAACTGGATCCTGGAATTCATTCAGCGCTTCACGTGCAGACCGCACTCGCGGTTGTCGGGTGACTCCCACCACCAGCGGCCCGCACGCTCGTCCTCATACGGCTTCACCGCGCGCGTGCAGGGCGCGCAGCCGATGGAAGGGTAGCCGCGATCATGCAGCGCGTTGTAGGGGACTCCGTGGGCCTTGATGTATGCCCACACTTCCCGGGACGTCCACCGAGCGAGCGGGTTCACCTTGAGCAGGCCATGCGTCCCGTCCGCCTCGAGCGCCTGCACCTCCGTGCGCGTGACGGACTGCTCGCGCCGCAACCCCGTCACCCACGCCTCCCGCCCCGCCAGCGCGCGCCTGAGCGGCTCCACCTTGCGCACGCCACAGCACTCCTTGCGCTCCTCGATGCTCTGCTTGAACGAGAAGTACCCCTTGGTGGACTCCAGCGCCTCCACCCGCGCGCGCTCGGGGAAGAACGTCTCGATCTCCACCCCATAGCGGCGGCGCACCACGTCCATCACCTCGTAGGTCTCCGGCGGCAGCCGTCCCGTATCCAGCGTGAACAGGCGCAGGCTCGGCGCGTGGGCGCGTGCCAGATCGATGAGGACCATGTCCTCCGCGCCAAAGCTCGAGGCGATGACCGCGCGGGCTCCGAAGCGCCGCTCCACCCACGCGAGCACCCGCTCGGCGGGAGCGTCGAGCAGTTCCTCGGAGGTGGCGCGCAGTTCCTCGGGCGAGAACGCGGGAGATGACAAGGAAGACGCGGACATGGCGGACCCCGACGAAAAAAAGAACGGCCCGCCCCTCGTGCGAGGCCGGGCCGTACGTGTCGCCGGACAACGGCCCCGTGGACCGATGCCCTCGGCGAGATTCCTCACCCGCGCCCCCGATCCTCGGCGGCCAGAGAAGCGCGACACAGCATGAGTAGAGCGGTAATTACCGCCCGGGCCTTTCTCCGTCAAGGTGGACAGAACGCCAATATGGCGGACGGACTCCTCCTGCCTTCCTGGAGGGCGGGCACCCAGGTGCGCCTGGGCGTGAAATCAGGCACAAAGGACAGGTGCCCACGCTTTCCTCCCTCTCCATCTACCCGCTCAAGTCCTGCGCGGAGCTGCCGCTGACCCACGCCACGGTGGAGCCCCTCGGGCTGCAACATGATCGCCGCTGGATGGCGGTGCGGCCGGACGGCTCCTGCATGACGGGGCGCGAGCTGCCCGGCTTCGTGCACCTGCGGGCCGTGCCGGTGCCCGAGGGCCTCCACCTGTCGGCGCCCGGCATGTCCGAGCTCGTGGTGGCCGTGCCTCCGGCCGACGCGCCCCGCCTCGAGGTCATCGTCTGGAGTGACACCTGCTCGGCCGCCTGGGCCGGGGAGGAGGCGGACCGGTGGCTCTCCGCGTACCTGCGCGAGCCCGCGCGGCTCGTGTACGTGGACGCGCGCATGCTGCGCCCCGTGGATCCCAAGTACGCCGCGCCCGACGACCGGGTCGGCTTCGCCGACGGCTATCCGCTCCTGCTCATCTCCGAGGCCTCGCTCACCGACCTCAACACGCGTCTGCCCCAGCCGGTGCGGATGAACCGCTTCCGCCCCAACCTCGTGGTGAGCGGCTGCGAGCCCTTCGCCGAGGATCGCTGGAAGCGGCTGCGCATCGGCGAGGTGGAGCTGATGCTCGTCAAGCCGTGCGCCCGCTGTGTCTTCATCAACGTGGATGCGAGCACGGCCCGGCCCGACCCCGCCCAGCAGCCCCTGCGCACCCTCGCCACGTACCGCAACCACGGCAACAAGGTGCTGTTCGGCCAGAACGTCATCGCGCGCCACGGAGGGGTGTTGCGCGTGGGCGATCCGGTCGAAGTGTTGGAAGAGGCCTGAAAGAATTACGGCTTCGCGCGGGAGTCCTCGTCCCCGGGGGCAGGGCTTCCCTCGGACGCGAGGGCCGGGCGGGCCCACCGGGCCGCTGGCACACGATGTGCTGGACGCACGGGCATGACGATCGCGCGTCGTGCCCGGAACATCTTCAAGCTCGGCAAGCAGGCGGTCTCGGAGTGGAGTGACGACAACGCTCCGATGTTCGCCGCCTCGCTCTCCTACTACACCCTCTTCTCCATCGCCCCGGTGCTGGTCATCGCCGTGAGCGTGGCGGGCATGGTGTTCGGCGAGGAAGCGGCGCGGGGGCAGATCCAGGCGCAGTTGGAGGACCTGGTGGGCCGCAGCAGCGCCGAGGTCATCGGGCAGATGATGATCAGCGCGCGCAAGCCGGGCGCGGGCATCCTCGCCACCGCCATTGGCCTCGTCGCCCTCATCTTCGGCGCCACGGGCGTGTTCGTGCAGTTGCAGGACTCGCTCAACCACATCTGGAACGTGAAGCCCAAGCCGCGCAACGGGGTCATCGCCTTCCTGCGCAGCCGCTTCCTGTCCTTCGCCATGGTGCTGGTGATTGGCTTCCTGCTGCTGGTGTCGCTGGTGGTGAGCGCCGTGCTGGCGGCGCTGGGCGCCTGGTTCTCCAACCTGCTGCCCGGCTGGACGATGATGTGGCAGGGCCTCAACCTGCTCATCTCCTTCGGCGTCATCACCGTGCTCTTCGCGATGATGTACAAGCTGCTGCCCGACACCCACGTGTCCTGGCGGGACGTGTGGCTGGGGGCCGCCGTGACGTCGCTGCTCTTCAGCCTGGGCAAGTTCCTCATCGGGCTGTACCTGGGCCGCAGCGCCGTGGCGTCGAGCTACGGCGCGGCGGGCTCGCTGGCGGTGGTGCTGCTCTGGGTCTACTACTCCGCGCAGATCCTCTTCCTCGGGGCCGAGTTCACCCAGGTGTACGCCCGCAGCCATGGCAGCCACAGCCACCCCCCGGCGCGGGACAGGGCCCCGCGAGCCGAGGGCCAGGCACCGGATGGGGCGGAGGCCCACTCCGCCTGAAGCAGCGTCTTCCTTCTGGCAATCCGCCGAACCGTCCCACTCGGGGATGACGGGTTTTGGTAGGGAGCGGCTCCATGCTCCCACTCCTCGCGGCCCTCTGGCTCACCGCGGCCCCGCTCCCCGCGGCTCCGCAAGCACTCACATCCGTCACCTCCTCCCGCGCCCTGTCCGATGGACTCGAGCTGCGCGCGGGAGAGGCGACCCTGCGCATCTCCGCCCTGCGTGACGACATCCTGAGAATCCGCGTCAGCCCGGGGGCCACCGCGCCGGAAGACGCCTCGTGGGCCGTGCTTCGCGAGGCCCGCACCCAGCGCGTCAAGGTGAAGGCCCTGCCGGAGAGCGAGGCCGCCGTCGGCTTCCGCACCGCGGCGCTCGAGGTCCGGGTCGAGAAGAATCCCCTGCGGCTGCTCATCCTCGATCTCCAGGGCAACCTCCTGTCGGCCGACGCGGTGGGCCGCCCCACGCAGTTCCTCGGAGGCGGCTTCCAGCTCACCAAGCAGATGCCCGCGGACGAGCACTACTTCGGCCTGGGCGACAAGGCGGGCCCGCTCGACCGCCGCGACCAGGCCTTCACCCTCTGGAACACCGACGCCTACCGGAACCAGGAGTCGACCGATCCCATCTACAAGAGCATTCCGTTCTTCATGGCCGTCCGCGCGGGCCGCGCCCACGGCATCCTGCTCGACAACACCTGGCGCACCCACTTCGACTTCGGCAAGCAGTGGCGCGACGCCTACTCCTTCGGCGCCGAGGGCGGCCCGCTCGAGTACTACTTCCTGCACGGGCCCGAGCCCCGGAAGGTGCTCGAGGGCTACACCTTCCTCACCGGTCCCGCGCCCCTGCCCCCGCGCTGGGCGCTCGGCTTCCAGCAGTCCCGCTTCAGCTACGAGCCCGAGTCCCGCGTGCGGGAAGTCGCCTCGCGCCTGAGGGCCGATCAGATCCCCTCGGACGTGCTCTTCCTGGACATCGACTACCTGGATCGCTTCCGCGCCTTCACCGTCGACAAGAGCAAGTTCCCGGATCTGCCCGGACTCATCCGAGACCTGGGCCAGCAGAACTTCCGGGTGATCACCATCTCCGACATGCACATCGCGAAGGCGCCCGACGCCGGGTACGCGCCGTATGACACGGGGGTCGCCGGCAACCACTTCGTCCACAACCCGGACGGCAGCCTCTTCGCCGGCCGTGTCTGGCCCGGCGACTCGGTGTTCCCCGACTTCACCCGCGCCCAGACGCGTGCCTGGTGGGGCTCGCTCTACAAGGAGCTGGTGGCGCAGGGCGTGGCGGGCCACTGGAACGACATGAACGAGCCCTCGGTCTTCTCTCCCCTCAAGACCCTGCCGCTCGACTCGGTGCACCGCATCGAGGAGCCCGGCTTCGAGAGCCGGAACGCCACTCACGCCGAGGTGCACAACGTCGTCGGCCTGCTGAACGCGCGCGCCACCTATGAGGGACTGTTGAAGCTCCAGCCCGAGGAACGGCCGTATGTCCTCACCCGCGCCACCTACGCGGGAGGCCACCGCTACGGCGCCACCTGGACGGGCGACAACAGCGCCACCTGGAACCAGCTGCGCCTGAGCACGCCCATGCTCTTGAACCTGGGGCTCAGCGGCTTCTCGCTCTCGGGGGTCGATGTCGGGGGATACTCGGGCACCCCCCCGGAAGAGCTGCTGACGCGCTGGTATGCGGTCGGCGCCTTCAATCCCCTCTTCCGCAGCCACGCCGAGAAGGGCACCGGCGACCACGAGGTCTGGGCCCATGGCCCCGCGCCCGCGGCCGTGCGCCGCCGCTACATCGAGACGCGCTACCGGCTGCTGCCCTACTTCTACACCCTGGCGGAGGAGAACTCGCGCACGGGCCTGCCCATGATGCGTCCCCTCTTCCTCGAGTTCCCCGTGGCCACCGAGGACAAGCATCCGCTGGATCTCGATGCCGGCCACGAGTTCATGCTCGGCCGCGCCCTGCTGGTGGCGCCCCCGCCCTTCCCCGAGAACCCGGATGTGTACCCCGTCACCCTGCCCCCCGGGGACTGGTTCGACTTCTGGACGGGCCGGAAGGCCGAGGGCACCCGGAGCGGCACCGCGCCAGCCAATGCATCCACGCCCTCGACCTTGAAGGTGACGCCCAAGCTGGACGAGCTGCCGGTGTTCGTCCGGGCCGGCAGCATCCTTCCCCTTCAGCCGCTGGTGCAGCACACGGCGCAAGTTCCCCAGGGCCCCCTGGAGCTGCGCGTCTACCCGGGACCGGACTGCCAGGGCGACCTCTACCTCGATGACGGCCACAGCCTCGCCTACAAGAAGGGCGCCTGGCTGCGGCAGCGCTTCTCCTGCCAGGTCGAGGCGAACGGGCTGAAGGTGACGCTGGCCCGGCCCACGGGCAGCTACCCGGCCTGGTGGAAGAGCGTGGACATCGTGGTCCACGACTGGCCCGAGGCCCGCACCTCCGCGACCCTCGCCCGGGGCGGCTCCCCCTCCGTCCGCTACGACGCCGCGACGCGCACCTTGCGCCTCTCGATTCCCGCCGATCGCGCGGGCTCGGAGCTGCGGCTGACACGCACCCCCTAGCCCTCCCGGCGAGCAAGACGAAGAAACCGACGCCAGGGCCCTCGTGCACCGTCCTGGCTCGGACGCCTCCGCCGCCGCGGAGGGTGTTCATCCCCCAGGGGACTGCACACCCTCCGCCGGACGGCGAGAGACCAGGACATGGAGTCGGATCTGGCTCCCCCTCGAGGATTGAGGCAGTGGCCTCCCTCGTCCATAGTTCCTGCCCGAGGCGAACCCGGCCACCGTCTCCTCCACGCCGGGCCGCCCGCCAGGAGAAGCCATGAGTTCCCCCACGTCCCCGCGTCCAGAGGCCGCGAGCGCATCCGGCTGCCCCTTCTCGGGCAGGACCTTCAACCCCTTCGCGCCCCCCCATCACGAGAACATGCAGGCCCTCTTCGCCCAGGCCCGGCGCGAGCAGCCCGTCTTCTTCAGTGAGGTCATGGGCGCCTGGGTGGTGACGCGCCACGAGGACATCTGCGCCGCCGTGGAGGATACGCAGCGCTTCTCCTCGAAACTCGACTCGCAGATCTTCGAGGCGCTGCTGCCGGAGCCCCGGGCGTACATGGCGGACGTGGGCTACCGCAAGATGCCCCTGATCTACGATGACCCCCCCGAGCACGCGCGCTCCCGGCAGATCGTCGCCCGGCTCTTCTCCAAGGAGAACCTCGCCGCGCTGGAGCCGCTCGTGCGCTCCATCACCGAGGAGCTGGTGGACGGGTTCGCCCAGGACCGGCAGGTGGAGCTGGTCAGCCGACTGGCCTACCCGCTGCCCATCCGGGTCATCTTCGCGTGGATGGGCCTGCCGCTGGAGCTGATGGACAACTTCAAGAAGTGGTCCCACCATCTCACCCTGATGCTGTCGCTCCAGGCCCGGACGCTGGAGCTGCAGAACGAGTGCGTGCGCGGGGTGACGGACATGCAGCGCTGCGTGGCGGAGCTCATCTCCGAGCGCGTGGCCCACCCGCGCGAGGATGGCCTGACCGTGCTGTCCCAATCGCTGATGGAGGGAACCACCCTGGAGGCGGCGGATCTGGCGGCCATGGTGATGCTACTGATCTCCGCCGGCCACGAGACCACCTCCAGCCTGATGGGAATGGCGGTACGCGTCCTGCTGGAGCAGCCCGAGCGCTGGCGACAGCTCCGCGAGGAGCCGCACACCCTTCCGCGGGTGGTCGAGGAGGTGCTGCGCTACGAGACGCCGATGGCCATCCTGGCCCGCCATACCGCCACGCAGGCCGAGCTGGGAGGGGTGACGATCCCGGCCGGAGCGCGGGTGCTGATGGTGGTGCTCTCGGGGAACCGGGACGAGCGGCGCTTCCCCGAGCCGGAGAGCTTCGACCCCAAGCGGCCCCAATTGGGGCAACACCTGGCCTTCGGCCGGGGCATCCACGTCTGCGTGGGCGCGGGCCTGGCCCGGCTGGAGGCGCGGGTGATGCTGGAAGTGCTCGCCCGTCGACTGCCCGGGCTGCGGATCGTGGAACCGCCCCGGCTGGTCCCTGGCCCGGTGCGCCACCACGAACAGCTCCTGCTCGCCTGGGACTGAACGCCTCAGCCCTTGAGCGTCCGGCCGAACAACGCGAGCAGCGTCTGCCAGTGCCGCTCGGAGGCATCCTTGTCGTAGACGGGCGAGCCCTCCACCGCGAAGCCATGGCGGGCGCCGACGTAGAGCTCGGATTGATGCTTGACACCCGCCGACTTCAGCGCCGCCTCCAGCCGCGAGATGGCCTCGGCGGGCATGAAGAAGTCCTGATCGGCATGGCCGAAATAGACCTCGCCCTTGAGCTTGCTGGCGAGGAGGTGCGGGCTGGAGGGCTCATCCGTGGCCAGCCGCCCGCCATGGTACGAGGCCGCCGCGACAATCCGGTCCGGGAAGTCGGCCATCACGCGCATGGCGACGGCGCCACCCATGCAGTAGCCCACCACGCCCACGCGAGAGCCCTTCACCTGGGGCTGGGCGGCGAGGAAGTCGAGCTGCGCGGCGGCATCGGTCCTGATGCGCTCGGGCGTGAGCGAGGCGATGAGCCCGAAGATGCGCTTGCGGAACGCCTCGTCCTCGAACGAGCCCTCCGTCAGGCCGGGCAGCGGCGCGCGGCCTTCCCGGTAGTAGACGTTGGGCAGCAGCACGACGTAGCCCGCCGCCACCAGCCGGTTCGCCATGGACTCGAACGCGGGACGGATGCCCATGGCATCCGTGACCAGGAGCACCGCCGGCCACTGTCCCTCTCCGTCAGGATGGTACAGCCTGGCGTCCAGCGTTCCCTCTGAGGTCTTGATGTCGACAGCTTGCACGGCCACGCGCCACCTCCAGTTCGAGCCGGAGGTGTCTAACGCATCGGGACGGACCTTCAACAGAATCCAGGGGAAAAGGGGATGCTGGAGGACACTCGCGCTGTGAACCCGATCGACGGCCCCCTCCCATCATGAAGCCTCTTCCGCCGAAGCAGAACGCCCACATCAACGGTCAGACCCTCGAGTACATCATCGCGGGTCAGGGCGCGCCCGCCCTCGTGCTCGTCAATGGTGCCGGTGGCCCAATCGAAGGATGGTTCAGGGTATGGGAGCCGCTGTCCACGCTGGGGACCGTCTTCGCGTACAACCGCCCAGGGATTGGCGGCAGCGGGAAGCCGGTGGTCCCGCAGACCGGAGAGGTCATCGTCGAGTCGCTTCGTGCGCTCCTGCGTCACGCCCACCTGTCTCCGCCCTACCTCCTGGTGGGTCATTCGCTCGGCGGCCTCGCCGTCAACCTCTTCGCCCGGACATTCCCAGAGGAGGTATCGGGCGTGGTGCTGCTCGAGGCCACCGCTCCCGAGGACGTCAGCGTCATGGCCAGGCATCAGGGCGGCGTTCAGCGTTTCGCCCAACGCACGCTCGATGCGCTCCTCGGAAAGGATGAACTCGGAGAGACGGAACACGTTTCACGCACCGTCGAGCTCATCCAGCGCGCGGGCCCCTTCCCAGACGTCCCACTCGTCGTGGTGACGGGAGGGAAACCCGCCATGACTTGGGCCACCCCGGCTCGAGCCCTCGCCGCTCGAGCGGAACACCAGCGGGGTCTGGCCGCACTGTCGCCCCAGGGAAAGCAGATCATCGCCAGCCGAAGCGGGCACTTCCCGCAACTCACGGAGCCAGGAGTCGTGGTGGATGCCGTGCGCTTCGTCCATGCTCGCCGGACCTCGCCGTGACGAGCAGGGTGAGCCCGTCCATGGGCCGCAGCACAGGAGGCACCGCTCCTGCCGAGTCCTGTCCAGGTGCGCAAGGCAGGACCCTTCCTGGAGCGACGCATCACACCTCGACGAACCGCGTGCCGGTGAAACCCTCCGCCTCCATGGCCTGTTTGATGTCCTCGGAGATGATGAGTCCCTGGGACCAGCCCCAGGTGCGGAAGATGCGCGCGTCCCCCACTTTCGATGTATTGATGCGCAAGCCCGCGACAACCCGATACATTCCCACCTTCTCGGGCTGACCGTCCTCATGCTTCCAGTACTGCACATCCTCACACCGGGCGTCGTCGATGCAGCGGATTGTGCGCAGCGTATTGAGGATGAAAAAGGGCCCTGCGTGCCCCTCCACCTGGGCGGGGATGAACTGCACGCCCTGGATGTCCAGGCGCGCGAAGAGCTGGACGAATCGAGTGTGGACCACGGGAATGGAGAAAGCGGCCCAGCAGAAGTCCAACGCCAGCCCATCAGGCTTCACTGGGAACCGGATTATCCTCTGAAGCTCAATCTGCTTGCCTTTGAAGAATTGCCAGGGATTGATCTGCTCACCCTTCTCATCCACGGGGCTTCTCAAGTGCCAGCGCCCTGGGTGATACCTGTCATCCATCAACTCGTAGTACCTGGACATGTTTTCCACTCCAGCCTCAGTCTCGAGATTTCGTCGCCAGTCGGTGGAGCAGCGACCCCGGGGTGCATACCTCATCAGCGATCCTCCTGAGCGCCGCTTGCAACTTCCTCCCGCATTGAGAGGTGGTTCCACAGTCTTCAGTCGCCGCGCCGAGCCTCTTGTATACCTCTTGATGATACTCCGCTGGATGCGAACCTTTGTGGCCCTTGAGATAGACGAGGTTCTCAGCCGCATCAAGGCTCATTCCAGCCAGTTTGAAGAACTCCTCGAACAGTGGCGTCCAGGGTCCTCCGTTCAGCGCGGAGACTTCGTTCTTGTTCGTGGCGAGATGGTGCCAGTGATAGCCGTCCTGGCTATCGGAGCCATCCGTGCAGGCGCTGCCCACGGTGGCCGCCGCCGTGCCCGCCGCCACTCCCGTGACGATGACAGTGCCGTCGGCCGCCATCTGCACCGTCAACGCGCCTCCCATCGTCATCCCTCTGGGTAACGAGAACCGGGGCGCACTCAGCAACGCTCCGAGTCCTTCCGTGGGGACATTGGGCAAGCCCCTGGCCACTCCCATGCTGGCCACCAGCATCAGCACCCTCAGCCCAGTGCCTCCCATCGCCTTGCCGAAGCGCTCGGCCGCTGCTTCGAGTTCCTGCACACTTCTCGCCGCTTCTGCCTCCTGGTACAGCTGTAGGCAGGCCCGAGCAACCCGGGTGAGTTCCCACGCGCCCACCGCCAGCGTCAGCCGGAGCGTCAGTGCCACCACGAAGGCCTTGGTGAAAACAGGCTCGGGCGCCAGCCACGCCGCGAAGTAAATGAAGACACAGAGAAGGTGCCAAAGAACTCGTTGCGACACCTCGCGCTGTTCGAGCCGTCCCTAAGAATAGGCTGACACCCTTCTCGGGACCCGCGCCCCCACGAAGCCGCGCCCACCCAACTCGACCGCACCGTGCGCCGCATCCACGCACTCCACCTCCCCGCCGACACGAGCATGCGCGCTCCCCGCGAACAGGAGGAGAGGCCGTGCAGTTCCCTCTAGGCACACGCCGGCCCAGGCCCCCTCGAAGCAGGGGACATGGTAGCGTGGCGGAGAGTTCCCGAAGGGAGGTGCGGCCGTGCGATTCATCTCGTGGTTGGAGCTTCTCATCGCCGGGACCGACCTGCCCCAACGGCTGATGGGCGGCGTGCTGGTATGCGGCGACGCCGCTCAGCAGGAACTCACCGGGGAGGCACTGGCACTGATTGACCAGTACGCCCCGGAGTTGAGACCCCAGTGTCAGGGTTTGCTGAACAGGGTGGTGGCCACGGAGGGAGACTCCTACTACTCGCGAAGTATTGGCGTCGTGTATGTGAATTTTAGCGAATGGACAGACGCTTTTCCCTTGGCGGTGCTGATTTTGTACTACCTGGAGCGTGGGCGCCTGTTCGCGGCATTGCCCAAGGTACGGACTCTAGAGGCAAAGGCGAGGATTCGCGCGAGTTGGATCGAGCCCAGGCGCTTTGTCGAGTGGTATGGCGAGACGCACGACCTGGAGGAAGAGGAGATCGAGGCCATGATGGAGATGATCGACACGCTCGAGGAGACCCAGCTCCGGGATTTAGAGAGATCGGGGCTGTACTGGCGCGTTCAGCTCCTGCGCGAAGCGTTCCGGCTTTTAAAATCATGAGACGAATGGAGACCGGCCCGCTGCCGGAGGATTCTCCCTCCGGGGCAGCGGGCGTGCCTCACAGCCTGCCCAGCTCCTGGTCGAGGTCGATGACGATGAACTCCGTCTCCTCGGCCTTGCCCGCGCGACGGCCGGCGCTGAACGGATAGTTGTTGTCATTGATGATGCCGATGCGCCGACGGTCGAAGGCGACCACGTCCTCGATGGTGGTGAAGGGGAAGGAGAAGGTCTCGCCCAGTCCCAGGCCCTCCGAGCCGCTGGAGAGGCCATTCGGGTCCGTGATCTTCATCAGGTCCACCGCCAGCCGCTTGCGCACGGGCCTCCCCTCCCCCTCCAGCTTCACCTCGAAGAGGGCCTTGTGGACGGCCTGCTCGCGCTCGAAGTTGTCGCGCTCGATGACCAGCCCGTGCGTGTCGTCCACGAGGATGAAGTCACCAATGTTGGTGCCCTTCTCCTCGAGCACGTACTCGTACTTCACGCCGGTGTAGCGGCGGCTCTCGATGTCGAACTCGTGGATGAGCAGGGTCTTGTCCTTGCCTCCGACCAGCGTCTTCTCCAGCAGCGGCAGCAGCTTCTTGCCGTCCGGGGTGAGGGCCATGCCCTCGAAGCCGCCACTGCCATTCACGCGGAAGGTGAAGCCGGGAGCGGTGGAGCGGTACGGCCAGGGCAGGCCTCCGAGCCACGGCGTGGTGTGCGCCCCCTCGGGCTGGAGGTTGGTGCCCTCGTCCGAGCCCTTGACGGCCGGGTCCGCGTACACCGGCGAGTCCCCGAAGAGGTGGACGGTGCGCAGTTGTCGGCCATCACCAGGAACGAGCCGTCCCGGTTGTCCAGCACCGCGGAGAAGCCCTGCACGGGCTGCTTCGCGAAGGGGACCTGGACGCCGTTCTTGTTGGTGCCGGAGAACTCGCCCGAGGCGGGGCCCTCGGCGAAGGTGTCCGCCGGGAGCACGGCGCGGCCGAAGAGCTGGGGCCTGTCGGGGAACGGCTCGGCGTGGGGTGGCCGGGGTTCGTTGCAGCCGGCGACGGAGGCCAGCAGGCTCATCAGCAGCCACCGCGAGGTGGACGGGCGAAAGGAAGACAAGAGGGATGTCATGCCCGTGGCAAGTACCGGACATGCAGGGTGTCACCGTCGCTGGAGGGTGGAGTTTGTGTCACGTCCTCGCGGGAACGCGCGCTTAAACCCGAAAAAATGCGCCGATTGCTCCTAGGCGACATCGCGTCCCTGCTCGAAGCAGTGAGACCCGACCCACACCGATTCCCGGTAGCAAGAGAGGAAGGCCCGTATGAACAAGAAGCTCGTTCGTCGAACCGCCATTTCCGCGACCGTCATGGGCCTGCTCGGCCTGGCGGGCTCCCTGGTCGTGCCCTCCGCCAATGCCTCCCAGGCAAGCACCCTGGCCACCTGCAACGCGACCTGGTACGGCGCGGAGGGCGAAATCCCCGAGGGATGGCCGACCGCCAGCGGTGAGCCCTTCAGCCGCTGGGCGCTCAAGGCCGCGCACAACTCCCTGCCGTTCGGCACCCGGGTCAAGGTGACCTACCAGGGCCGGTCCGTCACCGTGACCATCAATGATCGCGGAGGCTTTGGCGGCGCGACGTGCCTGGACCTCACCTACGGAGCGTTCACGCAGATCGCCAATACCGACCTCGGCGTCATCCCCGTGCAATACGAGATCCTCAGGTAAGGTCACGCCGGTGCGCCAGGAAGAATCTCCTCTGGCGCACCGGCGAGGCCCCGCGCTTCGGCGGAGGTAGCGTCGTTGTCGAACAGGAAGGTGAGGTGCCCTCCTCCTGCCCTACTCCTGGATGAAGGCCAGCAGGTCGCGGTTGATGACGTCCTTGTTGATCGAGCACATGCCGTGGCTGAAGCCCGGATAACTCTTGAGCCGCGCGCCCTTGACCAGCGAGACCGTGAGCTTCGCCGCGCCGTCGATCGGCACGATCTGATCGTCGTCGCCGTGCATCACCAGCGTCGGCACGTCGAACCTGGCGAGATCGGCGCGGAAGTCGGTCTCCGAGAAGGCCTTGATGCAGTCGTACTCGGCCTTCAGCCCGCCCATCATGCCCTGCATCCAGAAGCTGTCGCGCAGACCTTCCGAGACCTTCACGCCCGGGCGGTTGAAGCCGTAGAACGCCACGCTCAGCTCCTTGAAGAAGCTCGAGCGGTCACCGAGCACCCCGGCGCGGATGCCATCGAACACGTCGATGGGCAGGCCGTTCGGGTGCCAGTCGGTCTTGAGCATGATCGGTGGCACGGCGCCGATGAGCACGGCCTTGGCGACACGCGAGGTTCCGTGACGGCCGATGTAGCGCGTGACTTCGCCGCCTCCGGTCGAGTGACCGACATGGATGGCCTTCTCGAGGCCGAGCGCGGCGGTCAACTGAGCGAGATCATCCGCATAGGTGTCCATGTCGTGGCCGTCCCACGGCTGTGACGAGCGGCCGTGACCGCGGCGATCGTGGGCGATGGTGCGGTAGCCCCGCGCCGACAGGAACAGCATCTGATCCTCCCACGCGTCCGCGGTGAGCGGCCAGCCATGAGAGAAGACGACGGGCTTGCCATTCTTCGGGCCCCAGTCCTTGAAGTAGATCTGGGTGCCGTCCCGCGTGGTGAGATAGCTGCCAGAGATCTTGCCCGCGCGCTCGGCGAGCGAATCCGTCTGGGTGGTCATGGATGTTTCCTTTCAGCGTGTGAGGGAACAGACAACCGTGATCCTGCACGTCTGGGCTTCGACCCTCCATCGTACCGGGGTTTGAACGACCCCATACCAAGGTTCAGGTCAATCGACCCATCTGTACAAAAGACGGTGCAAGCGGTGGCCACCCTAATCACCGCCGAATCCCGCCGAATCACTCAAAGGAGTGAGCCATGACTACCCATCAGCTTCATCGGTCCCTAGAACGACCTCGCTCAGGCCACCTCACCCCGTGCCAGCGCCAGGACGAGCAGCAGGGCGCATTCCCCCACCTGCTGCGTGGCCCCGAGGAAGTCCCCGGTGATGCCCCCCGCGCGCACCCAGAAGCGCCAGCCGCACACGAGCGCGGTGAGGCCGGCGGCCGCCAGGAGCGCCCACGCCGTGGCCGGCTCCAACCCTCCCCGCCAGAGCAGCGCTCCCATCAGCAGCACGGGACAGGCGGTGGCCAGCATCGCCTGGGCCCGGGAGACGCGCACCATGCTCTGGCTGCGTGAGGTCGCATTGCTCGACACATAGGGCAGGCTCACCATCAGCCAGATGGGCGGCGTGCGCGCCAGGCACTGGCTCAGCACGAGGGCCAGGGGCGCGGCCTCATCGAGCCTCGCCAGCAGCGCGATGCGCAGCACCAGCACGACGCACAGCGCCGCCGCGCCGAAGGAGCCGATGCGGCTGTCCTTGAGGATCTCGAAGAGGCGCGTGCGGTCATACGCCCCCCCGAGCGCGTCGGCGGTGTCGGCCAGGCCGTCCTCGTGAAGCGCCCCCGTGAGCAGCATCCCCACGCCCACCACCAACGCGGCGGCGACCAGCGGCCCCGCCCGCTCGACGGCCAGCCAGATCAACGCCAGCAGCCCACCGAGGCTCGCGCCCACCAGGGGAAACCAGCCCGAGGCCCACTGCCAGTCCGCCGGGGCGTAGGGAAAGCCCCCCACGGGAATGCGGGTGTAGAAGGCGAAGGCCGCACGGGCGCCCCGAAGCACGGGAGGAAGCGGCATCAGCCCCGTCCCTTGTCTGGAACCCCGGCCTCCTCGAAGGTGGCCATGCCCGCGTGAAGCGCGCACGCGGCGTCCACCAGCGGCAGGGCCGTGAGCGCGCCACTGCCCTCCCCCAGCCGCATTCCCAGCTCGAGCAGCGGCCTGGCGCCAAGCGCCTCCAGGACATGCCGGTGGCCCGCCTCCGCCGAGCGGTGGGCGAACAGCATCCACTCCCGCGCTCCCGGCGCCATCCGCTCCAGCGCCAGCATGGCCACCGAGACGATGAAGCCGTCCACCAGCACGGCCTTGCGCCGCTCGATGGCCCGCCCCGCCGCGCCCACCAGGGCCGCGATGTCCCGTCCCCCCGCGGCCCGCACGGCACGCTCGGGACTCGCGCCCCGGAGCCGCCGCACCGCGTCGCGTACCACCTCCACCTTGCGCGCCAGGCCCGCCTCGTCCACGCCCGTGCCCCGGCCCACCACCTCCTCCGCCTCCCGTCCGAGCAGCAGCGCCGCCACCGCGGCCGCCACGGTGGTGTTGCCAATGCCCATCTCTCCCAGCACCACCAGGCGCACCTCGTCCGGGAGCGCGTCCACCTCCGCGGCTCCCGCCGCCAGTGCGCGCTGGAAGGTGGCCTCGCTCATCGCGTCCTCCACCCGCAGGTCTCCCCCCGGCTCGTCCGCCACCGGGTCGCGCCGGAAGGAGACGCCCTCGACGGGAAGGGGCGAGAGCGGCCGCATCACCCCCACGTCCACCACGCGCAGCGGCACGCCCAGGTGCCGGCACAGGACGCTGGAGGCCGCGCCTCCCCGAAGGAAGTTCTCCACCATGGCCCCGGTGACGGCCGGCGGATAGGGCGAGACACCGTGGCGGGTGACGGCATGATCCGACGCGAAGAGCAGGGCCGCCGCGGGCCGGCTCCGAGGCAGGGGCGTGCCCTGCAGCGCGGCCAGCTTCACCGCCACCTCCTCCAGCACCCCCAGGCTGCCCGGGGGCTTGGTGAGGCGCGACTGTCTTTCCCGTGCACGCTCGGCCGCGGCCTGGTCCGGCTCCGGAATCCGTGGACTCACAGCCCCACCATCTGGTCGAGGTGCGCGAGATCCAGGGCACTCGCGAAGTGATCGGCGAGCACCTCGTAAGGGTCGGCCGGTGAGAAACCCGCCGTCTCCACACCGAGCTCCGCCAGCAGCGCCCGCCGCACCGGCACGTTCTCGAAGAGGCCGTGCACGAGGGTGCCCGCCACCCTCCCTCCCCGGGTCACGCAGCCCTCGGGCACCTGGCCCGCCATCTCGCCAGGCCGCACTCGCATGCCGAAGGGTTGTGCGCCCGGCGCCACCGTCACCTGTCCGCAATGGATTTCATAGCCCCGCACC
Organism: Cystobacter fuscus DSM 2262; assembly: GCF_000335475.2. NCBI lineage: Bacteria > Pseudomonadati > Myxococcota > Myxococcia > Myxococcales > Archangiaceae > Cystobacter > Cystobacter fuscus. The sequence goes on from NZ_ANAH02000069.1 coordinate 99,393, forward strand.
TCGGCGCCTCCCGCGGCGCGCATCCCCGGCAGCCCCTCCCCGAGCCGCAGGGACACCGGCGCGGTGGACTTCTCCTTCTCGAAGCGCGTCACCACCGGCAGCAGGCCCAGCCCCGCCACATCCGGCTCCGGCGACTCCACACCCAGCGGATCGAGAATGCGCTCGCCCATCATCTGGTAGCCACCGCAGATGCCCAGCACCGGTTGCCCCTCGTGCACCCGCCGCACCAGCGCCCCCGCCAACCCCGTGCGCCGCAGCCAGGCCAGATCGTTCGCCGTGCACTTGGTGCCTGGGATGATGACGAGCCGCGCTCCCTCCAGTTCCTCGGGCCGCTCGCACCAACGCACCTCGACACCCGGCTCGCGCGCCAGGGGCTCGAACTCATCGAAGTTGGACAGGCGCGGCAGTCTCAGGATGCACACGAGCGCTTCACCCCGCCCCTCCGGCTCTCCCTTGCGCAGATCCAACGAGTCCTCACTGGCGATGCCCGTGTCTCCCAGGTGGGGGATGACTCCGGCCACGCGGATGCCGCACCGCTTCTCCAGGAAGCGCACCCCTCCCTCGAAGAGGGATGGGTCGCCGCGGAACTTGTTCACCACCAGGGCCCGCACCCGCGCCCGCTCCGAGGGCTCGAGCAGCTCCAACGTCCCCACCAGCGCCGCCAGCGCCCCTCCCCGCTCGATGTCCGTCACCAGGGCCACCGGAGCGTCGGCTCGCTCGGCCACCCACATGTTCACGAGGTCGCGATCCTTGAGGTTCACCTCCGCCGGGCTGCCCGCCCCCTCGATGATGACCAGCTCATGGCGCTCGCGCAGGGTGTCCAACGCCTGCCCCACCACCTCGCGCAGCTCGGGCTTGCGCCGGTGGTAGTCGCGGAAGTGCATGCTGCCCAGCACCCGGCCCATCACCACCACCTGGGAGCCCGACGTCGTCTCCGGTTTGAGGAGGATGGGATTCATCTCCGCGCACGGCACCGCCCGCGCCGCCTCGGCCTGGGCGTACTGGGCCCGGCCAATCTCCGCTCCATCCGGCGTCACCGCGGAGTTGAGGGCCATGTTCTGCGACTTGAAGGGCGCCACCTTGAAACCCCGCCGCGCGTAGATGCGGCAGAGGGCCGTCACCAGCAGACTCTTGCCCACGCTGGAGGCGGTGCCTTGGATCATCAGGGTACGGGCCTTCATTCGAGCGACTCCCGGGCGCGCCGCCAGGCAGCGCGCAGAAGGGGATGGTCCGCCTCGGGTCTCACGCCGAGGCGGATGTGATGCGGAAGGCCGAGGCTGGTGCAATCCCTCACCCGGATGCCGGCCTGGGTCGCGGCCGTGGCGAAGGCGCGAGCCTCGGGTACCCGGCACAGGAGGAACGTGCCCCCGGAGGCGTCCACCCGGGCGCCGGCCTCGGCCAGGAGTGATTGCTGCGCGCCCCGCAGCCGGGCCACCTCGGCCCGCACCGCATCCACCTGCGCGAGACAGTCGAGCGCCACGCGGCCCGCCGCCAGCGCTGGCGCCGACACGTTCCAGGGCGGAAGGGACGCCTGCACCGCGCGAAGCAGCCGTGGCTCGCCCAGCAGATAGCCGAGCCGCAGCCCCGGCAGGGCGAACACCTTGGTGAGGGAGCGCAGCACCACGACATTGCCTCCCGGGCTCACGGGCGGCACGTCCTCGAAGAGCGGCTGGTAGGCCTCGTCCACCACCACCAGCGTCTCGGGCGAGGCCGCCGCCGCGGCCCGCACCGCCTCCATCGGGAAGACGGAGAGACAGGGATTGCTCGGCCGGCACACGAAGAGCAGTGACGGCGTGTGGCGGCGGAGCATGGCGAGCAACGCCTCGAGGTTCCAAGCGAAGGGCGGCCCCTCGGCGGCGAGGGACTCCACCGTGGCGCCGCTGGCGCGCACCGCCTGGGCGTACTCCGCGAAGGCGGGGGTGAGCACCACCGCGCTCCGTCCCGGCCCGGCGAAGGCGCGAGCCAGGGCCCAGATGAGCTCCACCGAGCCATTGCCCACCACCACCCCATCGAGCGGCAGCCCATGCAGCTCGGCCACGCGCTCGCGCAGGGGGAGCCCGGTGGGGTGCGGGTAGCGCCGCACGTCGGCGGCACGGAAGGCCTCGAGCACCGCTTCCGGGGGAGGCAGTGGGGAGATGCCCGTGCTGAAGTCCACGCACCCGGGCGCCGCGTCCCCGCCATGCGGGGGGAGCTCCAGGTGCCACAACTCAGGGCGAGGCGAGGGCAACACGGAACCCCTCCCCATAGACATAGGCGGCCGTCAGCGTCGCGGCCAGCAACGAGGCCGCCACCATGAGGAAGACCGCCCGGCGGATGTCCTCCGCTCCTGGCTGGCGTCCTCCGGCGCCCAGCCGGTAGTGCCCCACCTTCTCCAACTCCACCCCCAAGCCTCCGGCCACCGCGGCCATGGGACGGCCCGCGTTGGGGCTCTCGGTGGCGGCGCCGTCGCGCCACCAGGAGAGCACCGCCCGGGCCGGAGACGCACCACACAGCGCGCACGCCAGCACGAGGAGCGCGGCGGACAGGCGCGCGGGCACCAGGTTGAGGACGTCGTCCAGCCGGGCGGCGGCCTTGCCCAACCACTCCAGCTCTCCGCGGTAGCCAATCATCGCATCCAGGGTGTTGGCCGCCCGGTACGCGAGCGCCCCGGGGACGCCCGCCACCGCGTAGAAGAGCAGCGGTGCCACCACCGAGTCCGAGGTGTTCTCCGCCACCGACTCCACCGCCGCCGCCGCCAACAGCGGGGGCTCCAGGCCCGTGGTGTCGCGCGACACGAGGCTGCGCAAGGCGAAGCGGGCCGCGGGCGCATCCCCCTCGCTCAGCGCGCGGAAGACGGCCAGGCCCGCCTCGGCGAGCGCCCGCACCGCGAAGGCGCTCTTGAGGAGGTACACCTCGAGCGCCAGCTGCACGAGGGGCCATGGGGAGACGAGGCGCAGCAGTGCCCACGCTCCGAGTCCGAAGAGGACGGGACCCGTCACCGCCATCACCAGTCCGTGGAGAAAGGCGGGAACGGGCGCGCGGGGCGCCAGCCGGCGCAGGCGCCGTTGCAGGCGTCCCATCCACACCACGGGGTGCAGCACCGTGGGAGGCTCGCCCCAGGTGAGGTCCACCACGAGCGCGGCCACCAGCACCAGGACCGCATGCAGTCCCCCGTCCATCATCCGCCCGCCCCCACCACCCAGTTGCCCGGCTTGATGCGCAGCAGCAGCCCGAGCGCGCCGAAATACACCTCGTCCGCCGCGGCCGCCAGGCGCTGGTGCGCTCCACCACTCACGTCGCGGAAGGTGCGTCCCAGCGGCGTCTCGGGGACCAGGCCCATGCCGACCTCGTTGGTCACCAGGATGGTGGCGCTCCGCCTCCGCTGGAGCACTCCCACCAGCCGATCCACCTCGCCGAGGATGCGCTGCGCGTCATCCCCCCGAAGCAGGAGGTTGGACAGCCACAGCGTCACGCAGTCCACCACCGCCACGTCCGCCGCGTCCTCTTCCAGCACCTCGCACAGCCGGCGCGGCTCCTCCACCGTCTCGAAGAGACCGATCCGCTCCTCCCGGTGGCGCCGCGCCCGCTCGCGCATCTCATCGTCGAAGGGCTCGGAGGTGGCGATGAAGGTGCGCCGCGTTCCCAACTTCTGGGCCAGCTCGAGCGCGAAGCGGCTCTTGCCACAACGCACGCCGCCGCCCACCAGGACGATCTTCCCGCTCACCGCACACCTCGCTCTTCCAGCCAACGGCGCACCCCGCGCGCGGTGGCCTCTCGCACCGCGCCTCCCAGCAGGCTGCCGAGCCGGGTGTGCTTGCCCATGTACTCCTCTCCTCCGGGCCCTTCCGGCGCCGCCACCACGATGCAATCGGTGCCCGTGCCGGTGGCCACCCGCAGCGAGCGGCGGCTGGGCACTCGTGCCTCCATGAGGGCCGCCGTCCGGGCCTCCGCCGCGAGCGCCAGGGCCTCCACCAGCGCGCTCTCCGAGAGGGGCTGGGACAGCTGACACAGCAGGTTGATGGTGCCCACGCTCCGCAGGGGCCCGGGCTCATCTCCGGCCGCCAGCGCGTTGCCCAGCCCCACGGTGGCCACGCAGCGCGCCGAGAGCGCCCCGGACGCGAGGTGCACGTCATCGAAGGTGGACACGTCGCGCGAAGTGAGCAGGCCCACCGTCTCCCCTGGCGACTCCTCTCCGAGGCTGGCCGTGAGGAGCGCCAGCGGATCCACGCCCGGCACCAGCTCGTCGTCACGCACCTGCCGCCACACCACCGCCCGGGCGCGCCGACGGCCTCCGTTGAGGAGGGCCCACGAGAGGACGGCATGCGGACGGGCGAAGCGCACCACGAGCACCTGCCCGCCTCCCCGCAGGGAAGGTGCTTCCCCCTCGGGCGTGGCGAGGGCGGCCGTCATGTCCCTTGCTCCTTGAAGGCGCGCGCCGAGGCCACGAGTCCCTCGGCGACCAGGGGATTGGAGGCCCAGTGGGCGTGGACGTAGGAGGCCAGCACGTTGGGCGGGCCGAAGCCCTCGGTATGGATGGTGCCGCCGCGACGCTTGCGGATGCGCAGGACGCCCCCCTGCTCGGGGACTCCCTCCAGCGTGGAGTAGCGGAACTGGTGCCCGCGGAAGCGCAGCCCCGCTCCGCCCAGCACGGTGCGCACCGTCGTCTCCACCTCCACGTAGCCGAGCGCCTGGAGCTTGGGCGCCATCACCGCCACCCCGGGCACCAGCCCCACCATGGGGAAGTCCCGGCCCTCGAGGGTGCGGATGGCCTGGCTGAGGTACATCATCCCGCCGCACTCGGCGTAGATGGGGCCGCCGCGCGCGGCGAAGTCGGAGAGGGCGCGCCGCAGGGAGCGGTTGTCGGCCAGCCGCTGCGCATGCAGCTCCGGGTAGCCGCCTCCGAGGTAGACGGCGTGCACGTCCGGAGGGAGCGCCGCGTCCGCGAGCGGCGAGAAGGGCACGCACTGCGCGCCGAGCCGCTCGAGCCGCCGCAGGTTGTCCGCGTAATAGAAATGGAAGGCGGCATCCCGGGCCACCGCGATGCGGCAGGTGATGGGGGCCTCGGAGCGGTCCTCCTCCGGTGCCTCCGGCAGGGCCGGGGCCTCTCGCGCGAGGCGAAGGAAGGTCTCCGGGTCATTCCATTCGGAGAGCAGCGTGCCCCAGGCGTCGAAGTGCCCCGAGGGGATGCTCTCCTCGGAAGCGGTGAGCAGGCCCAGGTGGCGCTCGGGAAAGGCGAGTGCCTCCTGGGCGGGCAGTCCGCCCACCACGGGCACCGCCGTGCCACGCGCCGCGCGCTGGAGCAGCTCCAGGTGGCTGCGGCTGCCCACGCGGTTGGCGAAGAGGCCCGCCACCTTCAGCTCCGGATCGAAGGCCGCCAGCCCGGTGCCGATGGCGGCGATGGTGCGCGCCATGCCCGAGACATCCACCACCGCGAGCACGGGCGCCGCCAGCCATTTGGCCACCTGCGCCGCCGAGCCCTCCTCCGAGTCCGGCGAGGCCCCGTCATAGAGCCCCATCACCCCCTCGATGAGCGCCACGTCGTGGCCCTGACTGGCGTGCCGGAAGGTGGAGACGACGGCATCGCGGCCCATCAGCCAGCCATCGAGGTTGTGGCACGGCGCCCCGGTGGTGCGCGCGTGGTAGCTCGGATCGAGGTAGTCCGGACCGCACTTGAAGGTGGCCACCTTCAGGCCGCGCGCCTGGAACGCCCGGGTGAGGGCCACCATGACGGTCGTCTTGCCCACGCCGCTGGACGTGCCCGCCACCACCAGCCGGGGAATCAGAGGAGCGCCGTCCATCAGAAGTCGAGCCCCACCTGGGCGGGAATGCCCTTCTCGAAGGGATGGCGCACGTTGCGCATCTCGGTGACGAGCTCCGCCGCCGCCACCAGGGGCTCCGGAGCGGAGCGCCCGGTGATGATCACATGCACGTGGGAGGGCCGTGCCGCCAGCGCCTCCATCACCTCGTCCACGGGGACGAAGCCGTAATTGAGCACGTACGTCAGCTCATCGAGCACCACCACCTCGTGCTCGCCGCTCGTCATCAGCCGCCGGGCCTCGGCCCAGGCCTCCTGGGCGGCTCGCTTGTCCCGGGAGATGTCCTCGCTCTCCCAGGTGAAACCCCGGCCCATGGTGAGGAAGACGAGCCCGGGAATGGTCTCCGCATAGGTGCGCTCGCCCGTCTTCCACTTGCCCTTGATGAACTGCACCACCGCGGGCTTCATCCCCCGGCCGAGCGCGCGGAACACCACGCCGAGCGCGGCGGTGGTCTTCCCCTTGCCATCTCCCGTGTAGACGACCAGCAGTCCCTTCGTCGGCCTCGCGTTCACGTCCCACGCTCCTGTCGTTCGAACCACGAGAGGCGCTCGCGCAGCCGCACCACCTCGCCCACCACCACCAGGGCTGGCGGCCCCAGCACGTTGTGCTCCCGCACCTGCTCGGCGAGCGTCTCCAGGGTGCCCACCACCACCACCTGCTCGGGCGAGGTGGCCGCGGCGATGTAGGCCGCGGGCGTCTGGGGGCTGCGTCCACACTCCACCAGCCGGGCCAGGTTGGCCTCCAGCTTCCGGGTGGCCATGAAGAGCACCAGCGTGCCTCCGGCCGCGCCCAGCTTCTCCCAGTTCGTGAGGCTGCGAGGCCCCTCGAGGTCATGCCCCGTGACGAAGGACACGTCGGAGGCGTACTGCCGGTGGGTGAGCGGAATGCCGGCGTAGGCGGCGGCGCCGAGCGCGGCCGAGATGCCGGGCACCACCTCGTAGGCGATGCCCGCCTCGAGCAACTCCTCCGCCTCCTCACCGCCTCGCCCGAAGATGAACGGATCTCCCTGCTTCAAGCGCACCACGTGCCGCCCGGCGCGGGCCCGCTCGAGCACCGCCGGGTGCAACCGGTAGCCGGCCTGGGTGGAGCCCTGGTTGCGGTGACCCACGAGGATGCGTTCCGCCTGGGGTCCGATCTCCGCGAGCACCGCCGGGGGGATGAGGGCGTCGTAGGCCACCACCTCCGCCTGTTGCAGCAGGGTGCGCGCCCGCACGGTGAGCAGTCCCGGATCTCCCGGCCCCGCGCCCACCAGGGACACGAAACCGCCCCGGCGTTCGTCCCGCCCGCGCCCGAGGGCCTCCTCGCAGAAGCGCACCCGCTCCTCCAGCGAGGCGTGCGAGTCCGGAACGAAGTGCAACCGCGCGGCGGAGACGGAGCGGCGCACGAGCGACTCGAGGACGAGCTGGTAGCGCATCTCGTCCATCGGGCTGTCACTCCGGATGCCGTCCCGCTCGTAGGGGATGACGCCCCAGGGGAGGACGAAGAGGGCGTCATAGTGCCCCCCGAGCGCCGGAGTCTCGAAGAACTCCGGCACGAGCTCCGCGCACCCGTGCTGGAGCGCATAGGCGGCGAAGTCCGTGGCGCAGTTGTCCGCCACGAAGCCCTCCCGCTGCTCCTCCTCGCGCCGCCGGCGCACGGCCCACAGCTCCCGGAGCACCTGCGCGCGCTCGGGCACGGGCAACTGCGCCAGGCGCTTGCCGGTGCGCAGGACGAACTCCCGCGTCTCCTCGGGGACGATGGGCAGCCCGAGGCGGCTCGCCAGCGCGTTCACGAGCGTCGTCTTCCCCACCCCGGCCGCGCCGGTGATGGCAATGCGCAACGGCCGCTCAGGGCGCATCTTCCGTCCCCTTTCGGAAGCGGTGGGTGAAGGTCGGGTCGTACAAGCGCGAGTTGGCGAAGTCCTTCGCCTCCAGCACCTCGCCCACCAGGATCATCGCGGTCGCGTTGATGCGCTCGGCGCGCACCTTGTCGCCGATGTCCGCCAGGGTGCCGCGCACCACCTTCTGGTCCGGCCAGGTGGCCTTCTGCACCACCGCCACGGGGCAGTCCGGCCCGTAGGAGGGCAGCAGCCGCTCCACCACGTCGCGGATGAGTCCCGCGCTGAGGAAGAGCGCCAGGGTGGCACGGTGGCGCGCCAGATCCTCCAGCTTCTCGCCCTCCGGCATGAGGGTGCGTCCCTCGGCGCGGGTGACGATGACCGTCTGTGACAGCTCGGGCAGCGTCAGCTCCTTGCCCAGCACCGCGGCCGCGGCGGTGAAGGAAGACACTCCCGGGATGATCTCGTAGGGGATGCCGAGCTCGACGAGTCTGCGCATCTGCTCCGCGGTGGAGCCGAAGATGGACGGATCTCCCGTGTGCACGCGGGCCACGTCCTGATCCGCGGCATGGGCCTCCTTGAGGACGTCGATGATCTGCTCGAGCGTCATGGACGAGGAGTCGAGCACCCGCGCATCCGGCCGGGCCCGGGCGATGACCGCCTGCGGGACGAGCGAGCCGGTGTAGAGCACCACGGGGCACTGCTCGACGAGCTCGGCCCCGCGCACGGTGATGAGCTTGGGATCTCCGGGTCCGGCACCGATGATGTAGACCTTCATTGTCTTCTCCTCACGAGCAGCGCAGGACGGAGTCGCGCACCAGCTCCCAGACGTGTCCGGGCACCAGACCGAGCCAGCGGGCGTCCGTCTCCGGCTTCGCCTCGTGCTCCGTCACCAGCCGCCACAGCCGCTCCGACACCGAGCCGTTGCGGCGGATGACCAGCCGCTCGAAGAGCAGCCGCGCCAGGGCCTCTCCCTCGAGCTCCACCACCAGCAGCGGCGCGGCCACCTCCACCGGGCGCACCGGCGAGAGCCGCACGTAGGGCAACTCCGCTCCGGGAAGCTGAGCGGGCGGCTCGAAGCCCGCCGCGGCCCAGTCACACGGTTCCTTGAGATCTCCCACCAGGAAGAACGCCCCCTCGGTGGAGGCGAGCAACGCACCCGCAAGACGTCCCACGCGTGCCATGGTTCAGACCTCCTCTTCGCGAACGACGAGTGAACGGCCCGGCTGCTGCCCCGGGAGCACATCTCCCTCGAGGGTGTACTTCCGCGTGTAGCCTCGCGGCGTCACCATGTAGCCCTCGAAGAAGAAGGTGTGGGAGTTGCCCACGATGACCGTGGTCAGCATGCCGATCTCGTAGTCCAGGAAGTGATCGAGGTCGCTCATCACCACCTTCTCCCCCTCGCGGTAGGCGCCCTTCACCAGCGCCACGGGAGTGGAGCCCTCGCGGTAGCGGCGGATGATGGAGTGGGCCTCCACGATCTGCCGGGTGCGCCGCCCGCTCGCGGGGTTGTAGAGCGAGATGACGAAGTCGGACGACGCGGCGGCCTCGATGCGCTTGGCGATGACGGCCCACGGCGTGAGCAGATCCGACAGGGAAATGGTGCAGCTGTCGTGGACCAGCGGAGCCCCCACGCGCGAGGCGCAGGAGTTGGCCGCGGTGATGCCGGGCACCAGGTTGAGCGTGGGTGCATCCCCCCGCTTCCAACCGATCTCCCGCAGCACCTCGAAGACGAGCCCCGCCATGCCGTAGACGCCCGCATCCCCGGAAGAGACGAGCACCACGTTGGCACCGGCCCGAGCACGCTCCACCGCGGCGCGGGCCCGGCCGATCTCCTCCGTCATGCCCGTCTGCACCACTTCCTTGCCCTCGAGGAGGTGGCGCACGAGCTTGATATAGGTGCGGTAGCCCACCACCACCTGGGCATTGTGGATGGCCTCCAGGGCGGCGGGGGTGACGTGGGCACCATCGCCCGGCCCGATGCCGACGACGGACAGGATTCCTCCCTCAGCCATGGGTGAGCTCCTTTCGAGGGGAATGAGGAATGCGCGCGACGGCGAACGTCATGGAGCGTCCGGCGCCGGGCTCGGTGTAGATCTGCTTGCGGACGAGCAACTCGGAGGCCCCGGAGGCGAGCAGCGCCGACGGCTCGGCCACGCCGCGAGTGCCCACGTGCTTCTTCACCATCTCCGACGGCGTGGGCACGGGCACCGCGTCCAGCTCGGCGGCCGGGTACGTCTGGAGCGCCCAGCCATGTTTCTGGCACAGCGCCAGCAGCGCGGGCTCATCCGCCTTGAGGTCCACGGTGGCCACCGCCTTCACCGAGGCGGGAGACAGGAGGGCCTGGGCGAGCATCTGGGTCACGCCCCGCTCCACCAGTTCCTCCGGAGTGCCCCGGTCACAGCCGATGCCCAACACCAGACTGCGGGGCCGGTAGATGACGGCCTTCTCCCACTGGGCACGGTGCGTCTCGCGGATGTCGCGATCGGTGGCGATGAGGAGCATCTCCCACGCCGCCGGGTCCACCCCCTCGAGGGTGCGCGTGTAGCGAACGCCCGGAGGCAGCGGCTTGTCCTCGGGCCACCAGGAGGGCTCGCCCGCCTCCTGGACGAAGAGCACCGGGGTCTCGTTCACCACGGCGGCGCAGCCACGGGTGACGTTGCGCTCCAGATCATCCAGCCGCCAGCCCAGCTCCCGCCCGAGGATGTCCACCGTGAGGGTGCCCCGCACGTCCGAGGCGGTGGTGACCACCGGGGTGGAGCCGAGCACGCTGGCCACCCGATCGGTGAAGGCATTGCCCCGGCCCACGTGTCCCGACAGCACGCAGATGGAGAAGCGCGCGGCGTCATCGACGCACACCACCGCCGGATCCACCTTCTTGTCCTCGAGCAGCGGCGCGATCATCCGCACCACCGCGCCCACGCTGATGATGAAGATGTGGCAGTCGTAGGCGGTGAAGGTGCGCGACAGGGTGGGCCCCATGGGCAGGGGCATCGGCAGGGCGCCCGCGGGGGCCTTGGCCATGAGCTTCTCGGAGACATACAGCTCCGCGCCCGGCAGCCCCGAGAGGAGTCGCTGGGCGATGCCCAACCCGTGCAGGGTGATGGCGTAGACGGCGTAGGGCTTGCGTGCCGGGGGGAGACTCACCGGGCCACCTCCGCCGTCTGGGCGAAGCGGCCAGCGAGCACGCCGCTGCGATCCTTCTTCGCCACCATCACCATGGAGAAGTAATCGCACTTGTCGTTGCGGATGCTGCGCAGGTCTCGCACCACCTTCTCCTGCCCGGTGGAGGCCCGCGACACGTAGACGGCGCGATCGAGCAACCCCTCGCGCTCGAGCGCTTCCACCACCTGCGGCATGACCGAGCTCACCTTCATCAGCAGCACGGTGTCGAAGTCGCGCAGCACGCGGGTGAGATCCTCCACCCCGTAGGTGGCCGGCAGCACGGCGATGCGCTCCTGGCCATCGGCCACCGGAATCTGCACCGCCGCGGGCACGGCGGTGATCGAGGAGACCGCGGGCACCACCTCGGTGCGCGTTCCGGGGAAGCGCTGGGGCACCTCCGCCAGCAGGTAGATGAAGGTGCTGTAGACGAGCGGATCCCCTTCCGTGATGAAGGCCACCTTCTTGCCGGCCGCCAGCCGAGGAGCCAGCTGTGCGTAGGCCTCCTCCCAGGCGGGCCGCAGCCGCTCGGGATCCTTCGTCATCGGGAAGGTGAGGAAGAGACGCTCCTGGCCGGGCACCTCGCCCACGTTGTCCTTGGCGATGCGCCAGGCGAGCGACTCGTCATAGACAGAGCGCCGGGGGATGGCGATGACGTCCGCCGAGCGGAGCGTGTTCACCGCCCGGAGCGTCATCAGATCAGGCGCCCCCGGCCCCACTCCCACGCCAATCAACACGCCACTCATGTCGCTTCTCCCTGTGCTGCCGCCGGCCGGGTGGCCGCGAAGATGTGGATGGGGTTCTGCGCCTCGTAACGGAGGTAGTGCGCGAGCGGCTCGCCGCGAGACACGTTGAGCATCGTCACGTCCGGAGTGATTCCGTACGAGCGGAAGGCCGCGTAGGCCTCGGCCACGTTGTCCAGGGTGATGGCGTTGACCACCAGCCGGCCGCCCTCGCGCAGGCGCTTGAAAGCCACGTCGATGATGTCGCGCATGCTGCCCTTGCTGCCGCCGACAAAGACGGCGTCCGGCGCATCCAGTCCCTCGAGGGCCTCCGGGGCTCGTCCCGCGATGACGCGCACGTTGTCCACCCCATGGGCGAGCGCGTTCTCCCGGCACAAGCTCACACCCTCCGGGTCCACCTCGATGGCGAAGACACGGCCCCTGGGAGCGAGCATCGCCGCCTCGATGCCCACCGAACCCGAGCCCGCGCCGATGTCCCACACCACGCTGTCGGGGCGGATCTCCAGCTGGGCCAGGGACAGCAGGCGCACCTCGCGCTTGGTGATGAGGCCCTTCTTGGGCATGCGCTTGGCGAAGGCGTCCTCGTGGAGGAAGGACATGCGCGGCGGTGGGCGCCAGCTCGGATCCGTGCGCAGGAGGACGAGCACGTTGAGGGGCCCGATGTCCGTGCACTCCGCGAGCGCTTCCAGCGAGAAGCAGCGGATGCGCTCCTCCGGATTGCCGAGGCTCTCGCAGACCCAGGCCGTGAAGCCGCTCACGCCGTGATCCAGGAGGTGGCGGGCCAGTGCCGGGGGCGAGTTCTCACCATCGGTGAGCAGGGCCACCTTGGCCAGCAGACGCAGCCGCGTGCACAACCCCTCGCGCGGACGGCCGTGCACGGAGATGACCTCGGCATCCTCCCAGGACACGCCGATGCGCCCGAAGGCCAGCTGCACCGAGGACGGATGGGGAATGAACTCCACGTGCTCGGCCCCTACCCTCCGGGCGACCTGCGCGCCGATGCCGAAGAAGAGCGGATCCCCCGAGGCGAGCACGCACACCTGGTTCTCCAGGGCGAGCTCGGCCACCCGCTCCAGCGTCGGGCCAATGCCGCCACTGAACGAGAGGCGCTCCCCGGAGAACTGGGGGTAGAACTCCAGGTGACGCTTGCCGCCAACCAGCACCCGGGCCTGCGCCACCGCGTTGGCCGCGCGCGCCGACAGGCCCAGACACCCGTCGTCTCCGATGCCCACCACCACCACCGGCTTCATGCCTTCACCCCATCCGCGCTGAGCATCAGCAGCGCGTGGATGATGGACACGGCGATGGTGCTGCCCCCCTTGCGGCCACGCACCGCGATGTGCGGCACGGACAACTCGAGCACCGCCTCCTTGGACTCCGCCGCCGACACGAAGCCCACCGGCACACCGATCACCAGCGCCGGACGAGCCCCCTCCTCCTTCACCAGCCGGGCCACCTCCAGGAGCGCGGTGGGCGCGTTGCCCACCGCCACGATGGCGCCATTGAGCAGTCCCAGTCGGTGCGCCTTGCGCATGGACTCGATGGCCCGGGTGGAGCCCGCCTCACGGGCCGCGGCGATGACGTCCTCATCCGAGATGAAGCAGTGCGTCCGGCAGCCATAGGAGGCGAGCCGCTCCTCGTTGAGGCCGGCGAGGATCATCTTCACGTCGGCCAGCACCGGGCTGCCGGCACGCAGGGCGCGGATGCCCTCGGCGATGGCATCGGGCGAGAAGCGGGCCAGCTCCTTGAACTCGAAGTCCGCGGTGGCGTGGATGATGCGCCGCACCACCTGCCACTCGCCCGGCGAGTAGGAATGCGGACCGGCCTCGTTGTCGATGATGGAAAAGCTCTCGTCTTCGATGCGACGCCCGAGCGTCGTCATCTGCCGCATGTCGTTCATGCCGCGTGTCTCCTCTCGGGGTATTGCCCGAGCAAGGTGCCGTTGAAATCCACGAGGACGGCGCGAACCTCGAGCGGCCCTCCCGCGTGACGGGTGCACTGCTCGACGACGCGCTGGCACACCAGTCCGGTGATGTGGGTGAGGCCGTTGGCCGCGCACAGCTCGAGCACGTGGCGGGCGGTGTTGGCGGTCCGGATGTTGGTCACCAGGGTCTCCGGCGCTCCCGCCTCGGCGGCCAGGGTGGCCAGCAGCTCCATGTTCACCTCAGAGCCGGCCGCGTGCGTCTGCATGCGCCCATCGGCCATCTTGGACAGCTTGCCCATCATCCCCACGATGTGGACGCACGCCGCCTGGCGCCGGGCGGCATGACGGATGGCCACGCCGATGAAGTCGCCCACCTGGATGAAGGTCTCCTCCGGGAGGTGGGGCAAGAGGCCCATGGCGTACTTCTCCGACTTGCCTCCCGTGGTGAAGACGAGCTCGGTGTTGCCACGCGTCCGGGCCACGTCGATGGCCTGCACCACGCTCGCCTTGTAGGCGGACGTGGAGTACGGCCGGACGATGCCGCTGGTGCCGAGGATGGAGATGCCGCCGAGGATGCCCAGGCGCGCGTTGAGCGTCTGCAGGGCCATCTCCTCGCCTCGGGGGACGTGAAGGGTGACGACGGCGCCCCGCCCCTCGGGCAGCTCCTCCAACACCATGTCCGTGATGTTGCGGCGCGGCACCGGGTTGATGGCCGGACTGCCCACCTCGAGCCCCAATCCCTCCTTGGTGACGATCCCCACGCCCTCGCCCCGCTCGAGCACCACCCGGCCTTCGTCGTCCGTCAACCGCACCTCGGCGACCAGCTCCGCGCCGTGGGTGCAGTCCGGATCATCCCCGGCGTCCTTGATGACGCTGCACAGCGCCTTCTGCCCGTCCCACTCGCAACGGTGCAGGGCGAACGTCACCGGCTGCCGGTTGGGCAGCATCGTCTCCACGTGGGTGAGACGCTCGCCGCGCACCAGCACGCGAGTGGCCGCCTTGGCGGCCGCGGCGGCACAGGCCCCGGTGGTGAAACCGGTGCGTGAGCCGCGCTTGTCCCGAGGAGGAGGCGCGTCGCTCATCCCGCGGCCTTCTTCGAGGGATTGTTGAAGAAGGACTCCATCCGGATGGCTTCCATCGCCAGTCCGGACTCCACCAGGGCCTGCCGCAGCGGGCTCAACACCGCCCCATCCCCGACGAGGTAGACGCGCTCGGGCGCATGGGCTCGCGCGGCCTCCAGGGCCAACGCCTGGATGTGCGCGATGCGTTCCGGATGGCCCGGCGGCGGGCAGTCCTGGTGCTGGAAGCGGCAGCCCAGCGCCTCCACCTCCTCGCGAGCCTTGTCGGCGGGCAGGAACACCGTGGGCGACTCGGAGAACCACAGCAGCCGGGTCCGCTCGCGCTGCGGGGCGAACGCGCGGCCGTGCACCAGCCCCAGCGCGGCGGTAATGCCGCTGTCGGTGGCCACCACCAGCGTGTTCCGGGGCGTGGAGTCATCCGGGAGGAAGCTGCCCCATGGTCCGCTGAATGGCAGCTCCGCGCCCACTGGGGCCTCGTGCAGCATGGCCGAGCCGGGGCCCTCGGCGAGCCGGTAGACACAGATGCGGAAGGTGCGCTGGTCCGCGTCGCTCGACACCAGCGAATAGGCGCGCTTGTGCGCCTTGCCATCGGCGCGCGGCACGCCGGTGTTGAAGATGAGGTACTGGCCCCCGGTGAAGCCGAGTTCCTCCTCGCCCTGCAGTTGCAGGTGGAGGAGTCTCCCGCGCTCGCCCACGGGCGCGGAGGACAGGATGCGAGCGGTGCGGGAGACGGCCATGGTGCTAGTCCCTCGGGTAGATTTCGTGGGTGAAGTCGTGCACCTCCTCGAGGTCGCGCCACAGCCGCTGGAGCGACTCGTTCTGGCGCTTCAGCTCCAGCTCCACCGATTTGGTCAGCACCAGGAGCGAGCGCAGGTAGGGCATCTTCGGATCATCCGCCCGGGTCGTGGAGACCTTCTCCTGAAGCTCCACCAGGGAGGCATCGAAGAAGCGCAGCATGTTCGCCATGTCGCGCGCCTGCATCAGCGAGCGCACCGGCCCCGGCTTCTCCGCCGCGCCGCCCAGCTCGGCCAGCTCGTGCTGCCGCTCGGCGTCGTCTTCCACGCCCAGGATGTTCATCAGCGACAACCGCAACGCCGCCAGTTCATGACAGGCCATGTGTGTTCTCCTCGCTACTGCATGATGTTGTCGACCAGGCGGGACACGAGGCGATCTCCCACCAGGTGCTCTTCCACGAGCTCCCGGGCATCCGCCTCCGTGACGCCGCGATACCAGATGCCATCCGGGTAGACGGCCACGGTGGGCCCCTCGCCACAGCGGCCCATGCAGGCCGTCCGGGTGATGCGCACCGTGCGCCCCTTGCCCACTTCCTTGAGCTTGCGGCGCAGCGCCTCGATCAGCGCCACGCTGCCGCGCTCGGCGCAGTCGGCGTTGCCGCAGACCAGCACGTGCTTCTCCATGGCGCGGTGGGCGTGGGGATGGGGCGCCGCCTGGGTGTGCGTCTCCCGGTGGCGGATGCTCCAGAGCAGCGCCTTGAGGCCGCCGACGTTCTCCTGGAGGCCCGTGAGCGGCACGCGGTACTGGCAGCCATCGCACGGCAGCGGCACCCCGCCCGCGAGGGCCTCCTCGATGCGCCGGTCCACGTGTTGGACGAGCGGCGACATGCCGCCGTCCGCCAGGTGCGGAGCCACCTCGGCGCGCAACCAGGGGTAGCGCTCGGCGAAGAGGGCCACCTGGGCGTGGATCTTCTGCAACAGCACCCCGGTGAAGAGGAGGTAGGGCGCCACCAGGATGCGCTCCGGCCGGGCCCGGGCCATCCACTCCAGCGCCTCCTCCAGCGAGGGCTTCGCGATGCCGACGAAGGCCGGTTGCACCTGGGCGAAGCCCCTGCCCTCCGCGTAGAGGCGGGTCAGCTTGCAGAAGTCGCCGTTGGCGTCCGGATCCGACGAGCCCCGCCCCAGCATCACCACCACCGTGCGCGCCGCGTCCTGGGGGGAGAGCGGTCCGGTGCGGGCCTGGGTGCGCTCGAAGGCCAGTTGCGCGAGGTCCGGATGGACGCCGAAGGCCTTCACCGCGAGGAAGCGCACGCCCGGGTGATTCTTGCGCGCCGTGGCGAGCGCCAGCGGAATGTCGTTCTTCACGTGCTTCGCGGTGAAGAGGAAGAGCGGGACGACGAGCACCTCCGGTACCTCGGAGGCGATGGCGTCCAGCGCCTCGGGGAGGGCCGGCTCGGTGAGCTCCACGAAGCCCAGGCCCACGCGCCGCTGCGGATGGGCCTCGCGGTAGGCGTCCACGAAACGGTGCACCTCCGCGATGGCCTGCGCATCGCGGCTGCCGTGTCCGACGAAGAGGATGCCGGGGTGGGAAGGAGGGGTGCTCACGGGTGCACTTCCTGGCTGGTGGGGACGAGGTGAGGGAGGAGGCGCCGGGCGGCCTCGGCGACCGTGAGGGGCGGGGCCTCCCCTGACTTGGGAAGGAAGGGCGCGAGTTGGGCCCACAACTCGGCGACGGCCGGTGCGCGCAGATGCGCCCGCGCCAGCAGCGCCGCGTCCCGGAAGACCTCCGCGGGAGCACCGAAGGCGAGCAATCGCCCCTCGCCGAGAATGGCCACCCGATCGGCGAAGAAGGGCACTTCGTCGGTGGCATGGGTGGAGACCACCAGGGCCACGTCGCGCTCGCGCGCCAGACGCCGCAGCAGTCCCGCCGTCTCGCGCTCGCCCACCGGATCCAACCCGGCGGTGGGCTCATCGAGCAGCAGCACCGCCGGATGCATCGCCAGCACGCCCGCGAGACAGGCCCGCTTCTTCTCCCCGAAGCTCAGCGCCTCGATGGGGCGCTGCGCCAGGTGCGCCAGCCCGGTGGCCGCGAGCGCCTCGTCCACCCGGGCCCGCACCGCGTCCGGGGCGAGCCCCTGATGCATCGGCCCGATGGCCACGTCCTCTCCGACCGTGGTGCCGAAGAGCTGGTCATCCGGATTCTGGAAGGCGAGCGCCAGGCCCGCTTCGGTCCGGGCCACCGCTCCGCGCGGAGCCACCTGTCCGCGCAGCCACACCTTGCCGGCGCGCTCCGGCACCAGCCCCGCGATGCCGCGCAGCAGCGTCGTCTTGCCGCACCCGTTGGCGCCGAGCAACGCGACCACCTCTCCCGGCCGCACCTCGAGGGACAGGCCGGAGAGGATGGCGGGGCCACCGGGGTTTCCCACCGAGAGCGCCTCGAGTGCGAGCGCCGCCTTCACGGCCGCTCTCCCGAGGGCGGAAGGTGGGCACCGCGGCAGCCCCGGGCGGCCATCGCCTCGGCGGTGGCGTGAGCCTGATCGAACGCGCGGACCAGGGTGAGCCCGCCGAGCGCCCCGAGCGAATGCACGCCGCGGCGCACGCCCCGGTAGCCGAGGCGGAGGATCTGCGCCTCGCGCGCGGTGTGGGCCGCCCGCTCGAGGACCGTGGCGTAGCGCACCGCGAGCGCGATCACCTCGGCGAGCGGGGCCGGCACCCGCCAGGCTCGCAGCGCGCCCACCAGCGCCCAGGGTGGCGTGAGCGCGATGAGGAGGCCGAAGACGGTGGCCCCCGCGGCGACCCGTGTCCCCAGCACCAGCCCGAGTCTCCAGGCTCCGTTCGCCTCCGAGCGCAGCAAGCCGTGCAGGGCCCAGAGCGCCAGCCCCGAGAAGAGGGCCACCCCGAGGCGGCGGAGCAACACCCCTGCCCGCTCGCCCACCGCGAGCGAGGCGAGCAGCGCCAGCACCGCCACCGCCGAGGCGGTGTACGGAGCGGGCCCGGCGAGCGCCACCAGGAGAGCGAACAACGCGCCCCCCAGCTTGAGGCGGGCATCCAGCCCGACCACCCGCTCGCGAAGGGCGGCGCGGCTCACGCCCGCTCTCCCGTCTCGACGAACAGGGAGCGGTAGAGATAGCCGAGGAAGAAGCCCCCCACGAGCCCGGCACACAGGAAGGCGAAGAGGAGGACATCCCCCTCCAGCGGAATCAGGGGCGGCTGGGGGGAGCGTCCCGCGGCCTCGGCGAACGGGAGCACGACGTGTTCGTCGACACCAGGCCAGCCCGAGGCCTCGGCGAGCAGCGGCTTCATGGCGTGGCGGGTGCGGCGGGAAGCGCGTGGAACTTCAGGAGGGCGGGCCGGCGGCGGGAGATGAAGACGACGGCGCCGGCGGTGAAGGCCCCCTCGAGTATTCCGAGCGGAAGCTGGGTGGGGAGGAAGGAGAGCAGCAGGGTGCCCAGCGTGGTGCCCAGCGGTTGGGCGCCGTGCAGCGCCGAGGCCAGCTCGAAGGACGTCATGGCGTAGGTGGCCCAATCCGACAACATGCCCGCGGCGAAGGCCGCCACTCCGAGCGAGGCGCGCAGGGAGCGCAGTCCGTGGAAGATGGCGTAGCCGACGAAGCCGCCCACCACGCCCATGGACCAGATGTCGGCGCCCAGGGTGGACAGCCCTCCGTGGGCGAGGAAGAGCGCTTGCAGCAACAGCGCCACGAACGTCACCAGCACGGTCATCACCGGACCGATGAGCACGGCGGCGAGCCCCGTGCCACACGGGTGCGAGCAGGTGCCGATGATGGGGACCGGCACGGGCATGCAGGAGACGACGAAGACCGCGGCGGCGAGCATCGCCACGAAGGGCGAATAGAGCGGGCTCTGCGCCATGCGCTGGCGCAACCGCGTGACGCCCAGCGCGAGCAGTGGCAGCACGGACAGCGTCCAGCCCGCGGCCCACCCGAAGGGAAGGAGGCCCTCCGCCAGGTGCATGGCATGCGCGGGATGAGGCAGCAGCAACAGCACGAGTGCCGCGAGCCCCGCGCTCGGTGGGAGAGGCGCTGATTGGAGGCAGGCCTGGACGCAATGCCGGAGGACGGCACCACACCCACGCCCGGAGAAACCCGGCATGGCAACCTCGCTCTCAATCCTCGGAGAGATGGGTCGAACAGCCCTGGGTAGGTCTCCTGGCTCGTGGATTCAGAGCGCCTGACGGCGTTCCGCGCCACCTCCACCTTCCCCGACGCATCGAGTGGTGACTTCGGAGGTAGCTTCCCACTTACAGTGGCGGGTCCGCGCCGGACTCACACCGGCTTCCCCGTTATGCCCTTGATAGCGGGCACCCCTGGCTATGGATTCGATTGTCAGGGGCCAAGTATCGGAGGCGGCGCGCTCCTGTCAACGGAATGCGCGCTCCTACCCCTCGGCACTCCGCCACCGATTCTCCCAGATCAGCTCTTCCAGCGTCCGGCGCGAGTCCCAGCCTTCCAGCTCCAGCATCGGCCGCTCATAGAAGGCCTCGACATGGCCCAGGCACAGGATGGCGATGGGCTCACTGCCCTTTGGTGCTCCCAACAACTCCGCCAGCCGGGTGGGCTCGAAGAGCGACACCCAGCCCATGCCAATCCCCTCGGCCCTCGCGGCGAGCCAGAGGTTCTGGATGGCGCAACTGGCGGAGGCGAGGTCCATGTTCGGCAGGGTGCGCCTGCCAAACACGTAGCGCTCGCGTTGATCCATCAGCGCCACGACCCAGAGCTCGGGACATTCCTTGATGCCCTCGACCTTGAGGCGCATGAACTCCTCGCCCCGCGGGCCCAGCGCCTCGGCGGTACGCGCGCGCTCCTGCTCGACCAGCCCGGCGATGTCACCGCGCAGCCGCGCATCCGTGATGCGAATGAAACGCCACGGCTGCATGAAGCCGACGCTCGGCCCGAGATGCGCCGCCTGGAGCAGCCGCGCCATGATCTCCTGATCGATGGGATCGGATCGGAAGTGGCGCATGTCCCGGCGTTCACTGATCACTCGGTAGACGGCTTCTCGCTCCGCGGGAGAAAAGCGGTGTTTCGTCATGGATCGTCGAGCCCCTGGCAAGCCCTCTCTCGAGGCGCTCCATACCACCGCTCGCCCCGCCCGGCGGCTCAGCCGAACGTCAGGTTCATCAACTTCACGACGGGCTCGTCCCCGTGGAAGTCGAGGATGTTCACCGCCGAGTACCCCTGCTCCAGCCGGAACAGGTGCGCGTCCGGCAGGCCCAGCGCCTCGGCGAGCAACGTCCGGTTCACGCCGCCGTGCGAGACCAGCACGAACGTCTCTCCCGCGTGCCGCGAGCGCAACGCCCGGGCCGCCGACGACACCCGCTCGCGCAGCTCCGGGTAGCTCTCGCCCTCCGGGAAGCGCACCCGCGTGGGATGCGCCATCCACTCCGCGAACACCGCGGGGTAGCGCTTCTCCACCTCCTCGTACGTGAGGCCCTCGAGGAGACCGAAGTCGAGCTCCTGGAACGCCGCCTCCGTGTCCACCGCCATCCCCTTGAGCTGCGCCAGTGGGGCCGCGCTCTCCACCGCGCGCCGGAGCGGGCTCGCGTAGACGCGTGACAGGGGCGCCTCGGCCAGGAACCGCGCGGCGTGCTCGGCCTGCGACCGGCCCGCGGAGGACAGCCCCACGTCCAGCCGCCCGTAGCACCGGCCCCGCGCCTCCTCCACCGGCTGCCCGTGCCGCACCAGCACCATGCGCGTCACGCCCTTCGCGAGTCGCCAGTCCATTGCCTTACCCCTCCACCCGGGTCACACCACGTTCGCACCCACTCGCGATGCCGTCATCCTCGACATGCAGCGGGGCCCGGAAACACGAACGCCCGGAAGCCCCAAGGGGGCCACCGGGCGGCTTCGTCTCCAACGGGAGAGTCCAGCCTTACGCCTTGGGCGTCTCCTGCTGCTTCGGCTCCGCCGGCTTCGCGGGCGACACGAGCGAATCCAGTCGGCTCGTCAGCCGATCCAGCTCGCGGTTGATCGCGCTCACCTGGGACTGGCTCGCCACCCCGCCCACCACCTGGATCATCTGGCTGCGCAGCCCCGTCAGGCGCTGACGCACCTCACCGCCCACCCACGTCGCCTGCTTCTCCAGCTTCTGCACGGTGGGGTTGGCGCGCAGATCGTTCACGTTCAGCATCCCCAGCACCTCGCGGCGCGACTCCCGGCCGATCGTCGCCAGCGTCTGCAGCGCCTTCTGCGCATCCGCCTCGATCTGCCCCAGCTGCTTCTGGGCCTGCTCCAGGCGCCCCTTCACGAAGGACGCCACCTGGCCCGCCGCCTCGGCCACCGCCGTCTCCGCCTTGGCCGCCTCCGCCTTGGCCGCCTCGGCCGCCTTGCCCGCGGCCGCCTCCGCCTTGCCCGCCGCCTCGGCCACCGTCTCGGCCGCCTTCTGCGCCACGGCCTCCACCTTCTCCGCCGCCTTCTGCGCCACGGCCTCCACCTTCTCCGCCGCCTTCTGCGTCACGGCCTCCGCCTTCTCGATGGCCTTGTGCGCCGCGGTCTCCACCCGGCCCGCGGCCGTCTGCGCCGCGCTCTCCGCCACCGTGGCCGCCGTCTGCGCCGCGGCCTCCGCCGCCCCCACCGTCTCACTCACCGTCTGGGCCACCTCACTCGCCGTCTCGGCCACCGTCTGGGCCGCGGCCTCCACCTTCTCCTCCACGGCATTCACCACCGGTGCGGGCTCGCCGGCCTGGGGAGCGTGCGACTGCTGGGATTTCGAGTGCTTGTGGTGCTTGGCCATGTGTTTGAAACCTCCGCTAGGGTAAGTACCCCAGTGCTAACGCGTCGCGTTAGGGCAGTCAACCCCCCATGACGCGATGAGACGAGAATCAGGTGGCTTCCGACTCCAGCGGGCCGGCGTGTTAGCTCTGGTGCCTCCTCTCCCACCCCTCCGGAGACCCCATCCATGCGTCAGTTCTTCCTCACCGGCGCGGGCATCCTGGTGCTCGCCTCCGCCGCCTGCACGACGACATCCCACGAGGGGCGTGGGGCCGACCCCACCGTTCCCGCAACCCCCCCAGCGCCCACCATGTCTCCTTCCTCGGAAACGACGTCGTCCAAGACGAACCCGCTGTTGGATCACTGGTCCGGCCCCTATGGCGGCGTGCCGGCCTTCGATCAAATCCGCATCGAGCACTTCCGGCCCGCGCTCGAGACCTCGATGAACGAGTACCGCCGTGAGATCGCCGACCTGGCGAACGAGCCGGCGGCGCCCACCTTCGAGAACACGATCGCCGCGTTCGAGCGGCTCGGGCAGCGCTTCGAGGAGGTGAGCACGATCTATGGCATCTGGGGCTCGTCGCTCAACGGGCCGGAGTTCCAGACCATCGAGCGGGAGATGGCGCCCCGGCTCGCGGCGATCTCCGACGAGGTCATCCAGAACGAGCGGCTGTTCCAGCGCATCGCGGCCGTCTACGAGTCGCCCGACAAGGCGAAGCTGACGCCCGAGCAGCAGCGCCTGGTGTGGCACCACTACACGCGCTTCGTGCGCTCGGGGGCCCGGCTCGACGCGGAGAAGAAGAAGCAGCTGTCGGCGCTCAACCAGCGCCTCGCGTCGCTCTACACGAGCTTCGGCCAGAACGTGCTGGCCGACGAGGAGGGCTACGTCGTGGTGCTCGACTCGGACAAGGATCTCGACGGCCTGCCCGACTCGGTGCGCGCGGGCGCGGCGGCGGCCGCCGCGTCGCGGGGGCTGGCGGGCAAGTGGGCCATCACCAACACGCGCTCGTCCATGGAGCCCTTCCTGACGTACTCGCGCCGCAGGGATCTGCGCGAGAAGGTCTGGCGCCACTACATCAACCGGGGTGACAACGGGGACACCCACGACAACAACGCCATCATCACGGAGATCCTCCAACTGCGCGCCGAGCGGGCCCAGCTCCTGGGCTACGCCACCCATGCCCACTGGCGGCTGGAGAACACCATGGCCCGCACGCCCGAGCGCGCCATGACGCTGATGGAGGCCGTCTGGAAGCCCGCCGTCGCGCGCGTGCGCCAGGAGGTCGCCGACATGCAGGCGCTCGCCACGAAGGAGGGCGACAAGATCACCATCGAGCCCTGGGACTACCGCTACTACGCCGAGAAGGTGCGCAAGGCGAAGTACGACTTGGATCAGAACGAGGTGAAGCCCTACCTGCAGTTGGAGAAGCTGCGCGAGGCGATGTTCTGGGTGGCCGGGGAGCTGTTCGGCTTCACCTTCACCCCGGTGAACGACGTGCCCGTGTATCACCCGGACGTGCGCGTCTGGGAGGTGAAGGACAAGGCCCGGGGCAAGCACGTGGGCCTGTGGTACTTCGATCCCTATGCCCGCCCGGGTAAGCGCTCCGGGGCGTGGATGAACGCCTATCGCTCGCAGGAGCGCTTCCGGGGGGAGATCACCACCATCGTCTCCAACAACGCCAACTTCGTGAAGGGCCAGCCCGGCGAGCCAGTCCTCATCAGCTGGAGCGACGCGGAGACGCTCTTCCACGAGTTCGGCCATGCGCTGCACGGCCTGAGCTCCGACGTGAACTACCCCGCGCTGTCGGGCACCAACGTGGTGCGTGACTACGTGGAGTTCCCCTCGCAGCTGCTCGAGCACTGGCTGGACACGCCCGAGGTGCTCAACACCTACGCCCTGCACTACCAGACGGGCAAGCCCATCCCCTCCGAGCTCGTCGCGAAGATCGCCAAGGCGGCCACCTTCAACCAGGGCTTCGCCACGGTGGAGTACCTGTCCAGCGCGCTCGTGGACATGAAGCTGCACCTGGCGGGCACGAAGAAGATCGAGCCGGACGCGTTCGAGCGCGACACGCTCCAGGGGCTCGGGATGCCCAGGGAGATCGTCATGCGCCACCGCACGCCCCAGTTCGGCCACGTCTTCGCGGGGGATGGCTACTCGGCGGGCTACTACAGCTACCTCTGGTCGGACACGCTCACCGCCGATGCCTTCGAGTCCTTCACCGAGGCCAAGGGCCCCTACGATCGGGACGTGGCCAGCCGGCTGAAGAAGCACGTCTTCTCGGTGGGAAACACGGTGGACCCGGCCGAGGGCTACCGCTCCTTCCGTGGCAAGGAAGCGGGCATCGACGCGCTGATGCGCAAGCGCGGCTTCCCCGTGCCCGCGGCGAAGAAGAAGAACTGAGGACCGTCCCGCCTCCGCATGCTGCGCCGGCTCCTCCCCACCCTCGCCGCTCTCGTCTGTGGTCTGCTGGCCCTCTTCTGGGGGCTGGTGAGCCTGCAGCGGATCTTCTCCCAGGAGCGGGAGGATGCCCGGGCCCAGCTGCGCACCAGCCGCGAGGCCCTCGAGG
The DNA here is from genome assembly GCF_000335475.2 of Cystobacter fuscus DSM 2262. Lineage (NCBI taxonomy): Bacteria > Pseudomonadati > Myxococcota > Myxococcia > Myxococcales > Archangiaceae > Cystobacter > Cystobacter fuscus. The sequence goes on from NZ_ANAH02000069.1 coordinate 123,946, forward strand.
AGTCCGCCACCCAGTCCCTGCGCCACCGGCTCGCCCACCGGTTGGAGCACGAGCTGCCCGCCCTGCATGCCGCCATGGGCAATCCCCTCGCCCCCGGCGAGGGCTACTATCTGCGCTTCCGCGGGCAGCAGTTCCTGCCCCGTGCCACCCACTCGGCCCCCGGCACGGACACGCCCGCCCGGCGCAATTACCGCGCGCTCGTCCACGCGCTCACCTCGTCGGGCCCCCTCCCCGAGCCCTGGCGCGAGCGGCTGACTCGGCTGCGGGACGTGGAGGCGGCACTCGAGCGCAAGCAGACCGCGCGCGCCAACGCGCTCGTCGAGGAGGTGCTGCGCCATCACGCGGAGCACCCGCTGCCCGCCGAGCAGGAGCTGCCCTTCGTGCTGCTGCTGATCGAGCGGCTCCAGCGGGGAGCGGCCACCCCTCCCCTGGTCCGCGCGCTCCTGCGTGAGGGGCTCCCCGAGGACTTCGGTGGCATCCAACGCTCCGCGGGTCTCCAGAGGGATCTGCTGCGCGAGCGCGAGCGCTTCACCTCGCCCGACTTCACCTTCCTGCTCGTGCGCACGGTGAAGGTGAGCACCGCCCTGGGCGAGCCCACCGACGACTTCCTGGCCCGCGCGCGCGAGGCCGACGCGGGCCTCATCATCCTCCCCGAGGGACTCACCGGCCCCACGCTCCTGGGCGAGCGCTGGTACGTGGAGCCCACCCTCCTGCCCCAGCAACAGGACGTGGTCGTGCGTGGCATCGCCGTGGAGCTCGAGCCGCTGCTCGACGAGCTGGCCACGGAGCTGCGTGCGCGGGGCCACTTCGGCCCGGATGGACGGGTCAGGCTCCAGTCCTCGGACTGGGTGCTACCCCTGGACACCCTGCGGCTGGAGGTGTCCGTGCCCCGGTGGCGCGCGGCCGAGGAGGCCATCGAGCAACGCCATGGACTCAAGACGCTGCTGGTGGCCACCTGCGGCTCGCTCGCGGTGGCCATCGGGGTGCTCGCCGTGGTGGCCCAGCGCGGGCGCTACCGCTACGTGGAGCTCAAGAATGACTTCGTGGCCACCGTCTCCCATGAGCTGCGCACCCCGCTGGCCTCCATCCGCCTGATGGCCGAGACGCTCGAGCGCAAGCTCGCCCAGGCCCCGCCCGACACGCGCGCCTACCCCGAGCGCATCCTCCAGGCCGCCGATGGCCTGAGCTTCCTCGTGGAGAACATCCTGTCGTTCAACCGCATCGACAAGGGGCGCTGGCGGCCGCGCATCACCCTCGTGACGATGGAGGAGCTCGTCGGCATGCTCCGCGCGGACTTGAGGGACTCCGTGTCCGTCCCCGTCCGGCTCACCGCGAACGTGGGCGAGGCCCAGATCGAAGCGGACCCCTCGCTCATCCGCCTGCTGCTGGCCAACCTCGCGCGCAACGCCTGCGCCTACAACCGCCGCAGCCCGGTGGAGCTGTCCCTGCGCGCCTACCCTTCCGGGCACAACGGCTGCGTGGTGATGTTCTCCGACAATGGCATCGGCATTCCCCCGAGCGAGTGGGAGAACGTCTTCCGCGACTTCCACCGGTTGGATTCCAACGGTCCCGAGGTGCATGGCAGTGGCCTCGGGCTCGCGCTGTGCCGCAAGATCATGACCCTGCACTCAGGCCGCATCTCCGTGGAGAACTCCAGCCCCGAGGGCACGACGTTCTGTCTGCTCTTCCCCGAAACGCGAGAATGAACTCCCCTTCCGTGCTCATCGTCGAGGACGACGCGAACCTGCGGCTTGGCCTGTGTGACAACCTCCGGGACGAGGGCTACGAGGTGGTGGTGGCCACGAGCGCCCGCGAGGCCGAGCCCCTGCTGGGCGCGCGCTCCTTCGAACTCATCCTGCTCGACGTCATGCTCCCGGGCGAGGACGGCTACGCCTTCTGCCGGCGCCTGCGCGCGAACGGGGTGCGCACCCCGGTGATGATGCTGACGGCGCGCTCGCTGGAGGACGACATCGTGCGGGGCTTCGAGGTGGGCGCCCAGGACTACCTCACCAAGCCCTACCGCCTGCGCGAGCTGCTCGCGCGCGTGGGCGCCCTGGTGCGGCGCACCGGCGGCGAGCCTCCCCAGGTCGTCTCCTTCGCCGGATTCCACCTGGACCTGGGCAAGCGCTCGCTGCGCCGCGCGGAGGGCGGGGAGATTGAACTGACGCGCACCGAGTTCGATCTGCTCGCCTTCCTGCTCAAGCACCGCGATCGGGCCCTCACCCGGACGGAGATCCTCGATGCCGTGTGGGGCGACGTCGTGGTGGACCCGCGCACGGTGGACAACTTCGTCTCCAGCCTGAAGAAGAAGCTCGGCTGGACGAGCACCTCCGCCTTCACCATCCACACCCTCCGGGGGGTGGGCTACCGGCTGGAGCTGGAAACCATGACGAAACCATGACGAAGGCATGGACGGCCCAAGGCCACGCCGTCCGCGCGACTCCGTAGGTTGTGGGGTGTCAGCCACGGAGGGCGTCACATGTTTCAGTCGGTCATCCAGCAGTCGGCAGCGGGCAGGAGTCGGTTCGGCACGGGCGTCTGGGTTTCCCTGTTGGTGCACGCGGGCGTGCTCGGCGGCGCGCTGCTCGTGTCGGGAGTGACCCAGAAGGTCGCTCCCCCAAAGGAGCCGGACGTCTTGATCTTTCAACACCTCCCCTCGGGCCCGCCCCAGACGACGCCCCCCCGGCTCGAGCAGAAGCCCACCCCCCCCAAGGTGGCCGCCAAGAAGCCCCCGGCGCCCCGGAAGACGCTGCGCCAGCCCTCGATCATCCCGCCCCCACCCGCGGTCGAGCCCCAGCCGGTGGAGCCCACGCCCTCGGACGCGGAGGCGAGCAGCGAGGCCACGGGTTCGCCCTCAGGAGGAGGCGAGGTGATCGCGGGGCCCATGTGCCCGAATTGCGCCGTGGGGCCCGCGCGCCAGGGCACGGGCGAGGAGACGGTTCCCTTCGGCGCCGGCATGACGCCGCCGCAACTGCTCTCCGAGGGCGTGCCCGTGCGCTACACGTCCGATGCGATCCACGCGGGGGTGCGTGGGCTGCTCATCGCCCGGTGCACCATCACCCGTGACGGACAGGTGGACGACTGCCGCGTCATCAAGGGCCTGCCCTTCATGGATCAGGCGGTGCTCGAGTCGCTCGAGAGCCGCCGCTACCGCCCGGTGACCTTCCAGGGCAAGCCGGTCAACGCGCTCTACACCTTCAACGTGAAACTCCAGATGCAGTAGTGCCCGAGCCCCCCCAGCCCTGGGAGGAGCCCTTGTCGGCCAGCGGCCCGCGCTTCGCGTCCGCCATGCTGGGCCCCGCGGTCTGCGCCGGGCTCACCGTCACCGAGACGGACACGACGCGCAGGTTGCCCGCGAAGTCCGCGGCGCGCAGGTACAGGGAATGGCCGCCTCCCTTCACGGCGGAGAGATCGTGACGACCCTTGTAGGTCATCGTCTCCTTCTCCAGCCGCAGCGGCGTCCAGGCCCCCGAGGGAGAATCGAGCTGGTACTCCACCCGGCGCACCCCCGCGCCCGTGGGGCCATCACTCGCCTGGACGGCGATCTCCAGGTAGCCCTGGAGCGCGTCACCCGTGGGCTGGAGGACCGTGACATTCGGTGCCGAGGAGTACAGACCCAGCATGGCGGCCAGCAGGTGTGCGCCGACCACGCACAAAACACCCATCGACGGGGCCCACGTCGTCCAGACGGCCGGCCTGACATGACTGTGCTTGGAGGTGGTTGCCATGCCCCTCCCCAAAGCCAGAAGCGTGCCGGACCCGTGTCGCCCACGCCCCTCGTGAGGGCGTCTTCCCGAGCCCCTCCTTTCTTTCGGGAAAACAGAGAGTTGCCCGGTCTGTCCGGATTGAAGACGCCCCGCGTCAATCCGCCTCCCCAGCGTCTCCCGGAGCGACGCGGAACTTCTTACCGGGACACTCCCGAACAGTCAGGAAGAAACTCCAGCATCCCCCCGGCTGGAGGCCTGTCCCCGTCCCCTCGGGCCCGGGGTGCCGGGGCGCGGGAGGTACGAGGGGCAGTGTGGGATCCGGGACGGTCGAAAACCGGGGCCTTGACGGCCACTCGCGGATAAGACGTCCGGACCCCGGGAACGAGAGGACGCGTGGACCCGACCGCCCTGCTGTTGAGCCTGCGCCTCGCGGGCTGGACGACGATGCTGCTGCTTCCGCTGGGGTTGCCCATCGCCTGGTGGCTCGCCCGTTCGCGGTGGCGGTGGAAGTTCCTGCTCGAGGCCCTGGTCTCGCTCCCGCTGGTGCTGCCCCCCACGGTGCTCGGCTTCTACCTGCTGCGGGCCATGGGCCCCCGGGGTCCGCTGGGGCCCGCCTTCGAGGCGCTCTCCGGACACCCCCTGCCCTTCAGCTTCGAGGGCCTGCTGCTCGCCTCCGTCCTCTCCAGTCTGCCCTTCTCCGTCCAGCCCTTCACGGCCGCGCTCGCGGGCGTGGATCCCCGCCTCATCGAGGCCTCGTGGTGCCTGGGCGTGTCCCGCGCGCGGACGTTCTTCCGGGTGGTGCTGCCCCTGGCGGCCACGGGCATCCTCTCCGGCATGGTGCTCACGTTCGCGCACGCGCTGGGGGAGTTCGGCGTGGTGCTGATGGTGGGCGGCAACCTCCCGGGCCGCACGCGCACGGCCTCCATCGCCATCTACGACGCGGTGCAGGCGCTGGACTATGACGCGGCGGGGAGGATGTCGCTCGTGCTGCTCGTCGTGTCGTTCGTCGTGCTGGCCCTCACCCAGGGGCTGCGCCGTGGGAGGGAGGGCGCATGGACGCGGCGCTCCTGATCGAGTTGGAGAAGCGCTTCCGGGACGGCCCCACCATCCACGCCCACCTGACGCTGCCCGCCACGCCGGGCCGGGTCGCGGTGCTCTTCGGCCCCTCGGGCGCGGGGAAGACCACGGTGCTGCGCGCCCTGGCGGGGCTGGACAGGCCCGAGCACGGCCGCATCCTCTTCCACGGGGAGACGTGGTGTGACTCGAGCACCCGCGTCTTCCTGCCACCCCAGGCGCGGCGCATCGGCTTTCTCTTCCAGGACTACGCGCTGTTTCCCCACCTCACCGCGGAGCAGAACGTGCAATTCGGCCTCGCGCACCTGCCCGTGGCCGAGCGCCAGGAGCGCTCGCGCGCCCTCTTCTCGCTGCTGCACCTGGAGGGACTGGAGCGCCGGGGCGCGCGCGAGTTGTCCGGAGGCCAACAGCAACGGGTGGCCCTGGCGCGGGCGCTCGCCATCCGCCCGCGCTTGCTGCTGCTGGACGAGCCCCTGTCGGCGCTGGACGCGCCCTCGCGCGAGGGACTCCGGGGCGAGCTGCGGCGGCTGCTGCGCGAGCTGGGCGTCCCCACGGTGGTGGTGACGCATGATCGGCTCGAGGCGCTCGCGCTGGGAGACGATCTCGTCGCCATGGAGCAGGGCCGGGTGTGCCAGGTGGGGCCGGTGGCCGACGTGTTCAACCACCCGGCCGAGCTCGCGGTGGCGCGGATGACGGGGATTGAAACCGTGCTGCCGGGCCGGGTGGTGCGGCGCGAGACGGGGCTGGCCACGGTGGAGGTGGGTCCCCACGCCCTGCTCGCCCTGGAGTCCACGCCCGGAGGAGACGCCGTCTTCGTCTGTCTGCGCGCGGAGGACGTCACCCTCGGCCCGCCCGAGGCCGCGCCCACCAGCGCGCGCAACCGGTTGGCGTGCACCGTGGTGTCGCTCGTGCCCGAGGGTGCCCTGGTGCGCGTGACGCTCGACGCGGGCGTGCCCCTGGTGGCCCGGGTGACACGGCTGTCGCGCGAGGAGCTGGGGCTCGCCGAGGGACGCGCCGTCACCGCCTCCTTCAAGGCGCCCGCCGTGCGGCTCGTTCCCCGCCCGTGAGTGCCCCCCAGCGCCCGGCCGCGCTCAGGTGGCGCGAGCGTGGGCGAGCACCCGCTGGAACGCCAGCCGCTGGAGCAGCCACCGCCACGGCGAGCGCAACGCACCGCGGGCACGCGCCCCGCCGCGCCCGACCAGCAAGGACTCCATCGCCGAGCCCACCCCCAGCAGCACCGCCCCGTGCAGCCGCTGGGCCGCGTGCTGGCAGAACAGCTCCTGCTTGGGCGTGTCCATGGACACCCACACCAGATCGGGCCGCGTGAGTTCAATGCGGTCGATCAAGGTGTCCACCCACGGCCCCCGGCCATTGTCCGGCACGTCCGGCGCGGCCACGCCCACCGCCAGGAGCCCGTAGCGATCGCGCAGCGCGCCCGCGGCCCACTCCGAGAGCTTCGGACGCTCGGCCACCACGACGACGCGCCAGGCCCGCTCCCGCGCCAGGGTCGCCAGCGGCGGCAACCACTGCGCGCCCGCTCGCGGTTCCAGGGCGAGCGCGGGTACCCCCAGACGCCCGGCGGCGCGGATCATCGAGGGGCCTCCCGCCAGCGACAACTCCGCGGTGGCGAGCGCCGAGCGCAACACCTCGTCGCGTTCGGCGCGCACCACCTGCTCCACGTCCGGCAGGAGGATACGTCCCCCCTGGCCGCCCGTGACGAGTCCCTCGACGGCCCGGAGCACCTCATCCAGGCGGCCCAGGTCCAGGGGGACGTGTCCGATGCGCACCCGCGGCAAGCCGCCCGCGGGGCTCTTGTCGAACCGCCAGGGCCTGGACGGAACGAGCCCAGCCCGTGCCGTCACCAGCCTCATCACCCCACGCATGACCCGCCTCCTCCTGACGCCCTCTAAGGGAACGACACAGTGGTGTCGCGAGCCCTGATCTGCCAGGGGAGTCTGACGTTCTCGGCTCTGGTGGCTGACAAGTACGTGACGTGTTCGCCCCGGCCGGATTCGTCCACCGCTACAGATCCGGCGGCGGCCGGACGCCCAGGTGGCAGGCGCGCAGCGCGAGCTGGGTCCGGTTCTCCGCGCCCAGCTTCCGGTAGAGCTGGGTCACGTGGGATTTCACCGTGCGCTCGGCGATCTGCAGGTGCGCGGCGATCTTCAGGTTGTCCGCGCCGCCGGCCACGTAGGCGAGCACCTCGCGCTCACGCTGCGTGAGCGTGAGCAACACGCTCGCGGTGGCGTTGGTCACGGGAGAGTGCTCGAAGTCGTTGCGCAACAGCTGCACCGGAAAGAGCCGCTCCCCGCGCACCAGGGCGTTGACGGCCGTACACACCGCGTTCGACGTGAGGCTCTGCCGGAAGAGATAACCCGAGGCCCCTTCATCGAAGCACTGGGAGATGAAGTCCTGGGCGTTGGCCGAGGACAACACCAGCATCCGCACCTCCAGCCGGCGCTTGCGCGCCTCGCGCAGGAGGTTGAGCCCCTCCATGCTCGAGCAGCCCATGCCCGAGTCTCCACCGGGCTCCACGTCCAGAATGGCCACCTGCGGAGGATCCGTGCCGATCCCATCCAGGAGCGTGCGCGCGTCGCGCGTCACCCACAGCAGATTGAGGCCTTCACCCTTCAACCCGTCGGCCAGTCCCTGCCAGGCCGCCCAAGGTCCTTCCAACAAGCCAACGCGCACATCCGCTTGATTCGCTGCCATGTGAGGGCCCCCCAGCCATCATGGCGTACTGCCCATTTTTTTTAGTGAAACCAACCAAACTCAGGGTCCGGCCCGCATCCTGGCGATCTCGAGATGAATCGTGCGCGTTGTGGCTCGCGAGGATGTCTGGCCCGACCGTCGACACTTCCACTGCGTGCTGCGTGCCTCTGTCGTCACCTGGACGATTCTACTCCCAAACTACCACCAGGATGAAACCACCACCCGGATGACCACGGTCCTTCTCGACCAGCGACATGACGAATGGCCATCCCTCGTCCCGCTGTCCAGCCATGGCGGCGTGCGTGTGCCGCGCGACTGTGCACGAGCGAACCCATGGGCCCGGGAAGATGTTGGGCGGCGGGCACTGGAACCCTTCCACGGAGCGTGTCCGAACAGGACAGCCCTCCGTTCCCAGGGAACGAGAAGCCACGTCGGGGTGACCATTCCAGGTAATCTTCCCGACACATGAGCTCCCCCGCCTCCCCCAGTCTGGACGTCGCCACGCCCGAGCGCGTGTCGCTCTCCCTTCCCGTGGCCGGCATCGGCTATCGGTGTCTGGCCTACCTGGTGGACCTGGCCCTGCTCTTCTCCTTCTGGGTGCTCGCCTACTTCGTCTTCACCCTGCTGGTGAGTGACGTCGTCGGCTTCTTCCAGGGGCTGTCCGGCCTGGTGCGCACGCTGATGGTGGTGGGTGTGTTCGCCACCCAGTGGGTGTACTGGACGCTGTGCGAGGTGCTCATGGGGGGCCAGACGCCCGGCAAGCGGCTCGTCGGCATCCGCGTGGTGCGCGTGGATGGCTCGCCCGTGGGCGTGCTGGAGAGCGCGGTGCGCAACCTCCTGCGCGTGGTGGACTCCTTCCCGCTCATCTACGCCGTGGGCTGTCTGAGCATCCTGCTCACGCGCCAGCACCGGCGGCTGGGAGACTTGCTCGCCGGCACCCTGCTGGTGCGCGAGGAGCGCATCGACCTGGACAAGTACACCGCCGCGGCCGCGCCCTCCGTCGTGCTCCCGCCCGCCGGCGTCACGGCGAGACTCGCCTCGGGGGACGTGGAGCTCATCCTGTCCTTCCTCGCGCGGGCGCCCTGGCTCGAGCCGGCCGCGCGCACCCGCCTGGGCGCGCGCCTGGTGGAGCGCTATGGCGGGCTCGACGCGCAACAACGCGCCACGCTGCTCGCCGCGCCCGGGGGCGTGGAGTCCTTCCTGCGCGCGCGCGTCCAGGCGGAGCGCTGACATGGCCTCCTCGCTGCCCGCCTTCGTCGCCCGCCGCCGCCCGGACTGGACGGCGCTCGAGGCGCTGCTCACCCGGCAGCGCGCGGGCACCCTGCACCTGGAGGAGCTGCGCACGCTCGACGTGCTCTACCGGCGGGCGGCGGCGGACCTCGCCCACGCGCAGACCTTCCACCCGGGCACCGACGTCCACCGCTTCCTCAACCAGTTGTGCGCCCGGGCCTACGCCGCCATCTACCAGCCCCCGCGCGAGCGCTGGGCGGCCCTGCTCGCCTTCTTCCGCCAGGACTTCCCGCGCACCCTGCGCGCCCACGGCGCCTTCGTGGCCGCGAGCGCCGGCCTGTTCGTGCTCGGCATCCTCCTGGGCGCGGTGGTGGTGCTGCTCGAGCCCCGGGGCGCGGAGCTGCTCGTGCCCGAGAACCTGCGCGACTACATCTCGCGCAAGCAGCTGTGGACGGACGGCCTCTTGTCGGTGAGCCCGCCGGGCGCGGTGGCCTCGGGCATCGCCACCAACAACCTCACCGTCACCATCGCCACCTTCGCCTCGGGGCTGCTGCTCGGCCTGGGCACGGTGTTCATGCTCCTCAACAACGGCGTGCACCTGGGCTCGGTGGCCGCCCTGTGCGTGCACGAGGGGCTGGGCGCCAAGCTGTTCGACTTCATCGCCGCCCATGGGCCCGTGGAGCTGTCCATCATCGTCATCGCCGGGGGCGCGGGGCTGCGCGTGGGGCAGACGCTCATCGCGCCCGGCGAGCTGCCCCGGGGCCAGGCCCTGGTGCTGCACGGGCGCGAGTCGGTGAAGCTCGTGCTCGGGTGCGCCCCCTTCCTCGCCCTCATCGCCGTGGTGGAGGGCTTCATCTCCCCGGGCGACTTCTTCCCCGGGTGGGTGAAGGCCTCGCTGGGGCTCGCGCTGGGGGCGCTCTTCTGGGGCTACCTGCTGCGCGCCGGCAATGCCGGGCCCCGCGCGGGCGTCGCGGCCGGCTGACGCACCGGCGTGCGCGCGCGCTGGCGGTGGCCGAGGATCTTCTCGTACGCCACGTTCAGCTCCCGCATCTTCGCCTCGCAGCCGCCGCGGTCCGGGTGCTGCGCCAGCGCCAGCTCGCGGAAGCGCGCCCGCACCACCTCGATGGAGTCCGTCGGCGACACGCCCAGCACCTGGTGTGGATCCTGCTCGTCCAGCGCCGTCAGCCACGCCTCCAGCTTGCTCTTGGCCGCCAGGAAGCGCGCGTCCCCTTCCGTGTTGTCCTTCACCGGATGGGTGCGCATCTTCGCGTCCGCGCGGAACACGTCCGTATAGGTACTCGACACCCAACGGTGGCACGAGCCGCAGCGGAAGTACTTGATGCTCGGTCCCTCGTGACGGGCCATGCGCACACCGCAATAGGTGCACTCGACCTCCACGTTCTCCAGGGTCCGCCAGTTCCAGCTCGTCCCAACCGCCGCGCTCATGGGTGTGTCCACCTCGGTGTGTGTCCAGGCGCTACAGGTTCGTAGCGGGCGCAAGGTCTCACGATCGGATCCCCTGTCAAAAAAAATGAGCGGGGGGAGGGGTGGAAAAATCCGCTCATGCCCGGCGTCCGGCCGGGGCCATTCCGCGCTAGAACCCGGCGGATGCTCGAACGGACCATCGCCTTCATCGGCGCCGGCAACATGGCCGAGGCGCTCATCAAGGGGCTGTTGCGCGCCGGCACCGCGCGGCCCGACTCCATCATCGCCACCGGACGCCGCGAGGAGCGGCTGGAGGGCCTGCGGCGCACCTACGGGGTGCGCACCCTCCTGGACAACGTCGCCGCGGTGCGCGAGGCGGACGTGGTGGTGCTCGCCGTCAAGCCGCAGGCGCTGGACAAGGTTCTCCTCCAGGTGGCGCCCGCGGCGGACCAGAAGAAGCTCTTCATCTCCGTGGCGGCCGGCGTGCCCATCTCCGTGATGGAGCGGCGGCTGGGCCAGGGCATGCGCGTCATCCGCACCATGCCCAACACCCCCTCGCTGGTGGGCATGGGCGCCTGCGCGCTCGCCCCCGGGGAGCACGCGAGCGAGGAGGACATGGCCGTGGCCAGCCGCGTCTTCCAGTCCGTGGGCATCACCACCGTGGTGGAGGAGAACCTCCTGGACGCCGTCACCGGCCTGTCCGGCAGCGGCCCCGCCTACATCTTCCTCATCATCGAGGCGCTCTCGGACGCGGGCGTGAAGGTGGGCCTGCCGCGCTACACCGCCCAGAAGCTCGCCGCGCAGACGGTGCTCGGCAGCGCCCAGCTGCTCATCGAGACCAACGCCCACCCCGGCCAGCTCAAGGATCAGGTGACGAGCCCCGGCGGCACGGCGATCGCTGGCCTGCATACCCTGGAGGCAGGCGGGCTGCGCACCACGCTCATCAACGCCGTGGAGGCGGCCACGCGCCGCTCGAGGGAGCTGGGGGAGCAGTTCCTGGAGAAGTCCTAGGGCTGGCCTATACTCGGGGTCATGAAGCTCACCCCGCTCGACATCCGGCAGAAGCGCTTCGAGACCGCCCTGCGCGGCTTCTCCAAGCGAGAGGTGGAGGCCTTCCTGGAGCTCATCGCGGGTGAGTTCGAGGAAGTGGTCAAGGAGAACATCGGCCTGAAGGAGGAGCTCAAGCGCACCCAGCTGCGGCTGGAGCAGCACCTCGAGCGCGAGCGCACCCTCCAGGAGACGATGGTCACCGCCCAGCGCATCAGCGAGGACATGAAGGGCGCGGCCAAGAAGGAAGCGGAGATCATCCTCGCGGACGCCGAGCACCAGGCGGAGAAGATCGTCCACGGCGCGCACCAGCGGCTGGTGCAGGTGGTGGAGGACATCAACGAGCTCAAGCGCCAGCGCACCCAGTTCGAGTCCCAGGTGAAGTCCGTGGTGGAGGCGCACCAGAAGCTGCTCGAGACGTTCAGCGGGCGCACCTTCGCGGACAAGGACTACGCGCGCGTCGAGGACAACGTGGCCTATCTCACCCAGAAGAAGGCGCAGAGCGGCGAATAGCCTCCCCTGTGTGACGCCGCGCGTCGCGAGTTCGGAGGGCGCGGAGCTTGGCGCGGCGAGGGGGCAGGCTGCTATGTCTTCGGGCACGTGAGGCCCGCCCATGCGCCACCTGCTCCTGCTCCTGCTGCTGTTGCTCTCGCCCCGGGTGTGGGCCCAGGAAGAGATCGCCGGTCCGCGGCTTGAAGCGGGTCATGCCCAGGGCCACGTGGAGCCCGCCCTGGTGCCCACGGCCCCGCCCAAGCTGGTGATCGGCGCGGTGGACACGCGCCGCTTCCACATCCTCTACACCGCCCGCTCCCAGGAGTCCTCGCGCCAGCTCGCCAGCGGCATCGAGTCCATCCGCGACGCCTTCGTGAACGTGCTGGGGCGCGACTGGCCCGGGACGACGGAGGTGCGCGTGGGCATGGGGCGCGAGGAGTTCGAGGCGCTCGCGCTGCCCGGGGGCGAGCCACCGGGTTGGGCCGTGGCGCTCGCCTACCCCGCCCACCGCATCATCCTGCTCAACGCGCAGACGCTCGCGGGCCCCGAGGGGCAGGTGACGCTGCGGCACGAACTGGCGCACGTGGCGCTCGGGCAGCTCGCGCCGCGCTGGCCGCGCTGGTTCCAGGAGGGGCTCGCCCAGCACCTCACCGGGGAGAACCTGTCCATGACGCACTACGCGGCCCTCTTCAGCGCGGTGGCGCAGGAGAAGGTGTTCCGCTTCGAGCACCTGGCCGAGGAGTGGCCGGATCTCCCCACGGACGTGGAGATCGCCTACGCGCAGAGCGCGGCCTTCGTGGCGTGGCTCTCGGCGCACTACGGCCCCGAGGGCATGGGCCGGCTGGTGGACGAGGTCGCCACGGGGCAGCCCTTCGAGCAGGCCTTCGGCAAGGCCTTCCACACCTCGCTGTGGGTGGAGGAGCAGGCCTGGCGCGAGGGACTGGCGGCCCGCTACGGCTGGCTCCCGCTCACCACGAGCACCTCCCTGCTGTGGTTGCTCATCATCGTGCTCGGCGCGGCGGCGTACCTGAGGCTGCGCGCCATCAAGGAGCAGCGGCTCGTCGAGATGGACGCGCGCGAGGCCGCCGAGGAAGCCGCCATGCGCGAGGCGCTCGAGGCGGAGCTCGCCCAGCAGCGCGCCGCCCTGGTGCCCCCGGACCTGGCGTCCGCCCCGGCGGCGCCCGAGACGTTGGAAATCCCCGAGTGGTACGAGTCGGCGCCCGGCACGGAGCGCGACGAGGACGAGGACACGCTGCCCCGTCCGGCGAAGCCCACCGTGCACTGAGTTCCCCTCCCCCCGGGAAGAATCTACAGCGCCGGGCGCGTCAGCATCCCGGTGCGTTGCGCCAAGTGGCTGAATTCATTGTCCATTGGCCGCGCGAAGCCGTTGGCCAGCGCCTTGCTAAAGCCCCGTGCATCAGTGGGGAGGAGAGGCGTCATGGCGGAGCACGCACGGCGAAGGGCAGGGGTGGCGAGGGTGTTCGTGGGGCAGCCCGAGCGGCTCGCGGCGGCATGGCGCCGGATGCGCTTCGCGGAGGCCCGCAAGGACGGCTCTCCTCCCTGCAACCAATTGGAGAGCGTGGTGGAGCCCTTCATCCGCGAGGTGGGCCGCACGCTGGAGGGTGTGGAGGGCAGCGCCTGGAGCCGGACGCGCGCGGTGCTGCGGCTGTCGTCCCGGCGCGGCTCGCGGGTACTGAATGACGAGTTCACGGCGCTGCGCCGCTGCATGCTGGACGCGGTGGAGACGCTCGGCGGAGGGGACGCGGAGCGCGCGGTGGTGAACCAGGCGCTGGACGAGGCGGTCAGCTCGACGGAGGAGTTGGTGGAGCACCTGGCCAATCCGTTCGCGCCCAAGCCGCGGGTGCCCTTCGCGGGGCTCGTCGTGCAGTGCTTCGAGAAGCCCGCCCGGGCGCGCGAGAAGACGCACTCCGGGGAGAAGCACGCGCCGGCGCATTGAGATTTTTCGAGGGTTGGTCGACCCGTCCGGCTTGACGCCTCCCCCGCTTGGGGGCGGTGTCCGGGGCCGGCGGTTGAAGGGGGCTGCGCTGACGGGCCATGGGGGGCCCGAGGCGCTCACGGGGCGCGTTCCCGTACGGGGGTTCGGAGAACGCGCACGGTATGGCCGCTGAAAGCCGCGTGGGCGGGGGTCCACGCGAGCCTTTCTGACGGCCGGGCGGGTCGACACTTTTTCCGGGCGGGCGCGTACGTCAGTGCGCGTCCGCCCACGTGTTTCCAGCCCCCACTTCCACCTTGAGCGGCACCTTGAGCGTCATCACCGCGCCCATGCACCGGCGCGACAGCTCCTTCACGGCCTCCACCTCGTCGTCGGGCGCCTCGAAGAGCAGTTCGTCGTGCACCTGCAGCAGCATCCGCGTGCGCAGCTTCTCGCGCGCCAGCGCCGCGTCCACCTCCAGCATCGCCTTCTTCATGAGATCGGCCGCCGTGCCCTGAATCGGCATGTTGATGGCGGCGCGCTCCGCGGCCTGCACCACCTGGCGGTTCTTCGCGCTCAAATCCCCCATGGGTCGGCGCCGTCCGAAGAGCGTCTCCACGTAGCCCCGCTCGCGCGCCACCCGCACCGTCTCGTCCAGGTAGCGCTTGATGCCGGCGTAGCGCGTGAAGTAGCGCTCGATGATGTCGCGCGCCTCCTCCTCGGGGATGTTCAGGCGCGTGGACAGGCCGTAGGGCGACAGGCCGTAGGCGATGCCGAAGTTGACCATCTTCGCCACCCGGCGCTGATCCTTCGTCACCTCCTTCTGCGGTACGCCGAAGACCTCCGCCGCGGTGCGGCTGTGGATGTCCTCGTCCCGGGCGAAGGCGTCCAGCAACACCTCGTCCTCGGCGATGTGCGCGAGCAGCCGCAGTTCGATCTGGCTGTAGTCCGCGGAGACGAGCTGGTGGCCCTCGTCGGCGATGAAGGCGCGGCGGATCTCCATGCCCAGCTCGGTGCGGATGGGGATGTTCTGCAGGTTCGGATCCGACGAGGACAGGCGCCCCGTCGCCGTGGCCGCCTGGTGGAAGGTGGTGTGCAGGCGCCCGTCCTTCGTCACCAGCTCCGGCAGCGTGTCCAGGTAGGTGCTCTTGAGCTTGGACAGCGAGCGGTACTCGATGATGGCGCGCGGCAGCGCGTGCTTCTCGGCGAGCTTCTCCAGCACCTCCTGGTCCGTGGACGGGCCCGTCTTGCCGCGCTTGAGCACCGGCAACTCCAGCTTCTTGTAGAGCACCTCCGCGAGCTGGGGGTTGGAGCCCACGTTGAACTCGGTGCCCGCGAGCTGGTGGATCTCCTTCACCTTGGCGTCGCACTCGGCGCCCACCTTCTCGGAGATCTTCCGCAGCGTCGCCACGTCCACCTTCACGCCCCGTGCCTCCATGCGCGCGAGGATGGGCACGAGCGGCACCTCCAGCTCCTTGGCGAGCCGGTTGAGGCCCAGGGGCTCCAGCTCCTCCTGGAGTCCGGGCACGAGCCGCCGCGCCACGTCCGCGCGCACCGCGTACGCCACCGCCACCTCTCCGGGAGAGAACTCCTTCAGGGGTCGCGGCTTGCGCCCGCCCGTGGAGGGCAGCGCGGGCAGGTCCACCTGCATCCGCTCGCGGGCGAGGAACTCCAGGGTGTGATCCCTCCGCGACGCATCCAGCAGGTAGCTGAGCAGCTCGACGTCCTCCTCCCCTCCCCTGAGCTGGATGCCCTCGCGCGCGAGCAGGAGCCACAGCGCCTTGAGATCATGCCCGCCCTTCTTCACCCCCTCGTCCTCCAGCACGCCCGCGAGCGCGCGCTTGAAGTCCGCGGGCTTCACCTGCTCCACGCCCAGCCCCTCGTGGTGCAGCGGCACGTAGCGCGTGGTGCCGTCCGGCAGCGCCACCCCGAGCCCCACCAGCGTGGCGGACAGGGGCAGGCCCTCGTAGGCGGGAAAGAGCGTCACCCGCCCCGCCTGGCGGATGGCCGCGGCGAGCGCCTCGAGCGCCTCCTTCGTGGTGACCTGCTCCGTCTGTGTCTCGAGCTTCGTGGGCTCGCGCGCGGGCAGCTCCTTGAGCAGCGCGGAGAACTCCAGCTCGGTGAAGAGCGGGCGCAGGAGCTCCTCGCGCAGGGGCTGGCGCACGAGCTGGGAGATGCTCACGTCCAGCTTCAGGTCCGTGCGGAAAGTCACCAGGTCGCGCGCGAGCAGCAGGCTGTCGCGGTGCGCCTCCAGGGCCGCGCGCATCTTCGGCTTCTTCACCTCGGTGAGCCGCGAGAGCAGCGCGTCCACGCCCCCGAACTGGGTGAGCAGCTCCACCGCGCTCTTGGGGCCGATGCCCGGCACCTTGGGCACGTTGTCGATGGCGTCCCCGATGAGCGCCAGGTAGTCGCGCATCTGCGCGGGCTCGATGCCCAGGCGCTCCTTCACCTCGGAGGGAGTGGTGTAGCGCTCGTTCTGCGGATCATAGAGGTGCACGCGCTCGGAGACGATCTGCACGAAGTCCTTGTCCCCGGTGACGACGAGCACGTCGAAGCCCTCGGCGACGGCGCGCTGGGCCAGGGTGCCGATGACGTCGTCCGCCTCCCAGCCCGCCACCTCGAGGATGGGCAGCGCGAGCCCCTCCACCACGCGGCGGATGTAGGGGAACTGCTGGGACAGGTCCTCCGGCGTCTCCTTGCGGTTGGCCTTGTAGTTGGGATCGATCTTCTGGCGCTCGGCGCGGCTCTCCTTGTCGAAGGCGAGCGCCACGTGAGAAGGCTCGAGCTCCCGGAGCGCCTTGAGCACCTGGCGGGTGAAGCCCAGGGTGGCGTTGGTGGGAATCCCCTGGCGGGTCGTCAGGGGAGGAATGGCGTGATAGGCGCGGAAGATGAAGCTGGAGGCGTCGATCAGGACGAGGCGGGGTGCGCCATTCGAGGGAGGGGGGACCATGGGCCCGGCCTTAACCGAGCCCACGCCCCTCTGTCCACGTTGGTAGGAAGCTCAGACGCTACCCGTCAACATCCGATCTGCTTTTTCTGCTCGGCGACCTTCTCCGCCATGCCGTCCTTGGGCACGGCGTATTCCAGGACGAGGTCCAGGTCCTGGCACGACTCGGCGGACTTGAAGGCCTTGAGGGCACGCGTGGAGCAGCGGGTCACGTCCGAGTTGAGGTCCGTGTTGCCCTGGTAGAAGCTGAAGCCCAGCTTCCAGATGCGGCAGGCCCGGCGCCCGTCTCCGCGCTCGTCCCAGTACTTGCCACGGGTGATGGCCTTGGCGGCCATGTCCTGCTGGATGTTGCGGCGGTAGAAGGACGGACGCGACTCGAACAGGGTGTCCATCAGCCGCTTGTCCACGTCCAGCGCTTCCTGGAGCGCCTCGGCGGCCTTCTCCACGTCCTCGCTCTGCAGGTGGCCCTGGCCGATCTTGAAGAGCTGGTCCACGTTGTTCACGTCCGCGATCATCCGGTCCGCGTCCGCGTGGTACTGGGCCATCTCGTAGTTGTTGCGCAGCCGCTGCAGCGTGGCGACGGCCTCGTTGCCGCGTCCACCCCAGTAGTCCAGCATCGCCTCGTTCATGAACTTGTTGGGGAAGCGCTGCTTGAAGGCCTCCTCCACCACCTTGCGGGGATTGGGCGCCGCGTCGTCATCCATGAAGATGTCCGACACGGGGCAGTGCCAGGGCTCGGCGTTGGGATCCAACTTCTGCCGGGCGTTGAGGAAGTCCACGTAGAGCTTGTTCTTCGGCCGCCACTCGGTGCGGCCCAGGCGCCGGCGCGAGTCGAGCACGAGGGTGAAGCCGATGGGCGGCTCCAGCTCCTCGCGCGACATCTTCTGGCAGGCGAAGCCCATGTAGCGCTCGCACCGGGGCACCGCCGCGCTCCACTGCGCGTCACGCACGTAGCGCTTGCAGTCGTCCTCGGAGCGCTTCATCACCTGGAGCACCGCCTCCTGCACCTTGGGCTTGGCCCGGCGGAAGTAGGTGCTCTCCTTGGGAATCTTCTTGAAGAGATCCAGCGCCTCCTCTTCCTTGCCGCGCAGCAGCGCCTTGTTGCCCTGGGCGAACTGCTCCGAGGCATCCTTCTCCAGCGTGATGCGCTTCATGAGGGAGACGGCCTCGGAGTTGATGGGGTCGATGTTCAGCACCTTCGAACAGGCCGTCTGCGCCTTGCCCCAATCCGGCTCGCCGCCCATCTCCATGGAGGAGTAGGAACGGCACTGGCTGAGCAACTCCTGGATCTGCTCGGTGGGATCCACGGCGGGCTCCCCCCGGGAGGCCACGGCCCCCGAGACACTCTCCTCCGAGCCCCCCGTGGTGCTCTTGATGATTCCCGCCACCAGCAGCACGCCCACCACGCTGGCGGCCACGACGAGCAACCGCTTGCGCGAGGCCGCCGCGGGCGCCACCTCCGAGCCCGCCGCGTCGGTGCGTGAGGCGCGGCCCTTCCTGGCCGGCGCGGAGCCGGTGCGCTCGACCACCACCTCCACCATGCCGAAGGTGATGACGTCACCGGGTTGCAGGTCCAGGGGCTCCTGGGGGGCCACCCGCTCGCCATTGAGCAGCGTGCCGTTGGCACTGCCCAGGTCGCGCAGCACCGGACCGTCCGGGCCGAGCTCCACCTCGGCGTGCCGGCGGCTCACCGAGTCGTCGTCGAGCAGCACCGTGGCGGGTGCCTGCCGGCCCACGACGAGCTTGCCCTGGAGCGGGTACTTCTGGTTGGCCCAGGGGCCGGTGAGGCCCTTGAGCACGAACCCGCCCTCGTCCTCCTTCTCCCCGTCCGCGTGGTCCTCCGGGGGAGGCGCCACGGCGGACGCGGGCCGTTTGGCGAGCGCCGAGGGAGGCCGCTTTCCGGCGGGGATCGACCGGGTGGGCGCCGGCCTCGCGCCTCCGGGGGCCGCGCCGGCCTCGCCCGCGGGCCTGGCGCTCCGGCGCACCCCGGCGGGCCGGGCGGGCGCCTTGAGCCGCAGGGCGTAGTCGCCCAGCACCACCTCCGACGTGGGCGTGAGGGCCGTGGCGCCGGTGATGCGCTGGCCATCCACGAAGGTGCCATTGGCGCTGCCCACGTCCTCCACCATCACCGTGCCGTCTTCCTCGAAGAAGCGGGCGTGGCGGCGCGACACACCGCCCTCGGCGAGGGTCAGATCGTTGGTGCCTTCCTGGCGGCCGACCCTCAGCTCGCCAGACAATTCCTGTTCGCTCTCGCTGCCGTCGGGATGACGGATGACCAGGGTGGGCATGACGGGGTCAGTCCTCGCGGAAGATGCTCATGTTGACGGGGATGCCCTTGCGCTGCAGGTCATCGTAGAACTTGGGCACGAAGCCGCTCGCCACGTACCGGCCGCGCACCTTGCCCTCGTCCGTGAAGCCTTCCTGCTTGTAATAGAAGATGTCCTGGAGGGTGACGATGTCCACCTCCATGCCGGCGATCTCCGTGATGAAGCAGATCTTGCGCGTGCCGTCGGAGAAGCGCGTCTGCTGCACGATGAGGTGCACGGCGCTCGCGATCTGCTCGCGGATGGCCTTCACCGGCAGCTCCATGCCGCTCATGAGCACCATCGTCTCCAGCCGGGCGATGGCGTCGCGTGGCGTGTTGGCGTGCAGCGTGGTGAGCGAGCCGTCGTGGCCCGTGTTCATCGCCTGGAGCATGTCCAGCGTCTCGCCCGCGCGGCACTCGCCCACCACGATGCGGTCGGGCCGCATGCGCAGGCAGTTCTTCACCAGATCGCGGATGGTGATGGCGCCCTTGCCTTCCAGGTTGGGCGGACGGCTCTCCAGTTGCACCCAGTGATCCTGCGGCAGTTGCAGCTCGGCGGCGTCCTCCACCGTGACGATGCGCTCGTCCTCGGGGATGAAGGAGCTGATGATGTTGAGCGTCGTCGTCTTGCCCGAGCCCGTGCCACCGGAGATGACGATGTTCTTGCGCGCCTTGACGCACATCTCCAGGAACTCGGCCATCTGCGCCGTGACGGTCTTGAACTTGATGAGATCCTGGATCTTCAGCGAGTCCTTCTTGAACTTGCGGATGGTGATGCAGGGGCCCTTGAGCGCCAGCGGCGGGATGATGGCGTTGACGCGGCTGCCGTCCTTGAGGCGCGCGTCCACCAGGGGGCTGGACTCGTCGATGCGCCGGCCGATGGGCGCCACAATGCGCTCGATGACCCCGAGCACCGCCTGGTTCGAGCTGAACGTCTTCTCGCTCAGCACGAGCTTGCCCTTGCGCTCGATGTAGATCTGGTTGGCGTGGTTGACCATGATCTCGCTGATCTCATCCGACGCGAGGAACGCCTCGAGGGGCCCCAGGCCCAGCGCCTCGTTGATGACGTCGGTGAGCAGCTCCTCGCGGTCCACCTCGGGCGGCAGCTCTCCGTCCGCCTCCATCTGATCGATGATGTCGCTGATGGCCTTCTCGGTGCGCCGCCACAGCTCGTCGTCCCCGAGCCGGTCCATGTCCATGCGGCGCAGGTCGAGGTACTCGATGAGCCGGTCGTGGATCTCCTTCTGCAGCCGGGTGTAGGCCTCCACCCGGGGATCCACCCGCTTCCTGTTCTTGGCGAGCGCCGAGGCGAGCGAGGCGGGCATGCGCGCGTTGGCTTCCGGCGCGGGAGCTTCCTCCTCGTAGGGCTCCTCCTCCTCGACGGGCTCCTCGTCGTAGTACTCCTCCTCGGGAGGCGCCGTGCGCGTCTGGGAGGCCTCCTCCTCGAGCGCCTCCACGTTGAGGATGTAGTCGCCGATGGAGATCTGATCGGTCGGCTTGACCACCTGCGGCCCGGCGATCTTCTTGCCGTTCACGAAGGTGCCGTTGGTGGACTTCATGTCCACGACGATGAACTTGCCGTCCTTGGCGATGATCTTCGAGTGGTACTTGGAGACATTGCCCTTGGCGAGGCGGATGTCGTTGCCATCCAGGCGACCGATGGTGATCTCGTTCTTCTCGAACTCGATCTGCTCGGTGCCGCCACCCTTCTCCTCGAGCGTAATCAGAAACATGGGCGCGGATGCTACCAAGCGACCCCGGGCAGCACCAAGGGGACATGACGCGCCACCACGCGCCCGCCCGCCCCCCTGAACGCGACGAGGCCGGCCTCCCCTCCCTCGCGGAGGATGGAGACCGGCCTCGGGCCGCCCGGACAGCGGGCGGGGAGCCTCGACGGGCAGCTCAGTCGAAGATGTTGAAGGAGACCTCGGAGCGCGCCTGCTTGTAGCGGCTCTTCACGTCCTCGATGAGGGTGTGGATCTTGTCCGAGTCGGGCGTGACGATGCGCGGGGTCACGAAGATGACGAGCTCGCGCTTGGTGGAGTCGAACGCGCGGTTCTTGAAGATCTCCCCGATGATGGGGATGTGGCCCAGGCCCGGCAGCTTGCTGACGGCCTTCTGCTCGTCGTGGCTGAACACGCCGGACAGGACGATCGTCTCGCCGTGGCGCACGGTGACGTTCGTCTTCACCTTGCGGGTGCGGAAGCCGGGGATGGCCGCCGAGCCACCGATGGAGACGGCCACCGAGGTGTCCAGCTCGCTCGCCTCGGCCTCGATCTCCGTCTGGATGTTGCCGTTGCTGTCCGCGGTGGGGCGCAGGTTGAGGATGACGCCGTAGGGCTTGTACTCCACGGAGAACTGGTTCTGGGTGATGAGGGGGATGGGCACCTCGCCGCCCGCGAGGAACTCGGCCTTCTCGCCGCTGGCGCACACCAGCTTGGGCTGGGCCAAGAGCCGGCCGTAGCCGTCATTGCCCTGGAAGCCCACGGCGAACTCCGCGCCGGCCGCCAGCGACGCCATGCCCGCGCCCGAACCGAAGCTGCCCGGGAAGAGCGACTGGTTGATGGTGGCCGTGGCGGACACGGTGCCGGCGATGTCCGTGGGGTACTTGATGCCGTAGCGATCGCGCGAGTTGCGGCGGATCTCCACGAACTGCACCTCGGAGATGATCATCTTCTTGATGCCCACCACGAGCAGGTTCTCCACCTTCTCGCCCAGCGCCTTCACGAGCAGCTCCGCCTTCTGCATCTCCTGCTGGCTCTCCACCGAGCCCTCCAGGAAGATGGTGGAGCCCTGGGGGTTGACCTGCACGTTGCGCAGGCCCGCCTTCTGGAAGGCGGCGGTGAGGTTCTGCGCCACGAGCTTCTTGGCGTTGGGCGCCACCTTCACGAAGCTCTTCACGTTCGGGTAGAGCGCCGCCACCTCCTCGATGCGCGCGGCGTCCGCGGACGTGTACGCCTGGCCGTCCAGGAAGATGCGATCCCCCACGATGCGGATGCTGACGCCCTCGATCTCCCCGAGCAGCTTCTTGATGTCGGAGCTGACCTCGTTGGGGTCCTGCTTGCGCACCGCGATGTTGTAGGTGACGCGCTGGCCGTTGCCCTTCCACACCAGCAGCGTCGTCTTGCCCTCGCCCTGTCCGAGCACGAGCACCTGGCCGGGACCGAGCGCCTTCACCTCGGCGACGCCCGGGTCTCCGATGGAGATGCGCGTCATGCCGGGGATGGAGAGCACCTTCTGGGCGCCGATGCCCAGGTTGATGAGCGAGCTGTCCTGGGCCTGCGCGCTCGCGGCGAGCAACACGGTCAACAGGACGCCGATCGCGGCGGCCTGGGTGAAGCGTCCAAGCATCGTGAGAGTTCCTTCGCGTCGCATCCGAGCTACCCCAATCTGTCGTGCTGCCACCACATGGCCCAGAAAGTCCCCAGCGCGATCGCCACGCCATACGGGATATGGCGTCGCGGCGCGTCCACCGCGCCCTCTTTCATCCAGCGCACCCGCACGGCCCAACGCCGCACCAGGTCGCCCAACGTCTCCCAGACGGCGCCGTGCCACAGCAGCGTCACCACCGCCTGCAAGGCTCCCACCAGGGAGATGAAGGCCGCCGCGGCCATCACCGCGGGAAAGCCCAACACCGCGCCCACGCCCGCCATCAACTTCACGTCCCCCCACCCCATGCGCCCGCGCACCGCCGCCGGCACCAACACCAGCGCCAGTCCCGCCCCGGATACCACCCCACTCACCAGCCCCGTCTCCAGCCCTCCCACTCCCTCGCTCGCCAGGCGCACGCCCAGGGCCACCACCATCAGGGGATAGGTGACGACGTCGAGGATCCGGCGGCGGAGCACGTCCGTCACCACGGAGATCACCAGCGCCATGCCCAGGACGATCCACAGCGCGATGTGAGAAGGCGTCATCGAAGGCGGGCCGCCTCCCCCGGGGGGATGGGAGGAGACGGCCAACTAAACCAGGGAGGACCGGCATCCGTCAATCAGGCAACGGCCCAACTTCCTGAAAAGACAGCGCTCCCGGTGATTCTCCGGGCCTGCTTCCAGTGCGGCTATTGGTAGGTGAGCCGGACGCGCTCGCTGCAGATGAAGTACTCGTCGCCGTCCTCGACCTTGCGGCGCTTGATGCGCTGCTTGTTGAACCAGGTGCCGTTGGACGAGCCCAGGTCCTCGATGAAGAAGTCGTCGCCCTCGCGGACGATGACGGCGTGCTCGCGCGACACCTTGCCGGAGTTGATGACCAGGTCGCAGTGCTTGCCGCGGCCGATCACGAAGCGCTCCTTGGTGATGCTCTGCGGCTCGGCGTTGTCCATGGACAGCAAGAGCCCGCCCACCGCCTGGTCCATGGGCTCGTCCTCGGGCGGCGCCTCGTCCTCGGGCAGCGGCTCGTCCTCGGGCAGCGGCTCGTCCTCGGGCAGGCCCAGATCCGAGTCGTGCTCGTCGGCCAGGGGCTCCTCGTCGAGCTCCTCGCGCGGCTCGTTGCTCTTGCCCTTGATGAGGCGCTCGAGCTCGGCGGCGGTCTCCAGCACGCGCTCGGCCACCTCGCGGCGGGCCGGATCATTGTCGAGGGTATTCGCCGAGGAGCGCTCCTCGAGCCGAGGGGCGGCCCGCTGCGGGGCGGGCGCCGGCAACGGCGTGTCCTCGCGGGGCGGAGGCGTCTTGGCGCCGCCTCCGCTCACCGGCTGCAACACGGGCGGAGCGGACCGGGCCGGGGCCGGGGCGGAGGGCCGCGCGGCGGCCGTGGCCGGGGCGGCGGAGGGAGCCTCGACGGGCGCCTCGGAGCGGCTCGGGCGCACCTCGAGGAAACCATTGAGACGCGCGAACATGAACAACGCTTGATTGATGAGCGCGTCGCGGTCCGAGCCCATCTGCTGGGCCATGTCTTCGTAGGTCTCCCACAGGTGGTCGGCGATGCCGACCTTGCGGGCAGGACGGGAATTCTGGTCAATCATCGGTTTGACTCACTCATCCAGGAGCGCCGGACGATAACAGAGCGCTCCCGGGACGCGAAATCAACGGAAGGTCGCCAAGGCCAGGGCGTTCGCCGCTCCGGCGACGACGGTGGACAGGTTCATCTGCAGGATGGCGTTGGCGGAGGGATAGACGATGTAGGCGAAGTCCGTGTTCCCCACCCTCGCCCGCACCACGGGTCCGGGCAGTCGGAAGAAGCGGAGCGCATCGTAGTTCACGAGGTCCACCGTGAGGAGGTACGGGAAGAAATGGGACGCGGTGGTCACCACGAAGCGCTGGTCCCGGCCCACGGGGCTCTGGCGCAGGTCGCGCGTGACCGTCAGGGACACGGCGGTGCCGGTGGCCTGCCCCGCGTAGCCCGGGGGGTGGAAGAAGAAGGTGTCGGCGCGGGAGTAGGTACTGCCCGTGCCCATGCGCTGGAGGTAGTTGCCCGCGGCATCGGTGAGCACGAGCGAGCGCTCGCCCCCGGCGCGGACCGCGAAGCGCGGGTAGTCCGCGCAGGCCGCCGGCAGGGCGCCCGCGGGTACCAGCAGCGCCGTGGGGGCCGCGGGCGCGCGTTGCACCTCCCCTACGAGCACGGACTCGGCACAGGCCGGCAGGGACGTGTCCTCGGGAAGCAGCACGATCAGATCTCCCGGCCGCACGCTCGGCCGCGCGACCCCGTCCTCCAGGGCATCGACGATGGGGACCGTGAAGGTGGGAGTGGCCGGATCGCGCTCCAGCCGGGAGGCGTTGGGCAGCACGCCCTCTGAGGTGAGCACGTACGCCTCGTCGCGGGTGACGCCGAACGTGCCCGAGAAGGCGATGTCCGCCCGGCGGTCGGGGGTGGAGGGATCCACGTTGTTGCCCACGACATCCAGCAGGGAGACGGCGGCGGTGGCCGTGTTCGGCGTCTCCGTGGCCAGCCAGGCCGCGCCCACGTTGAGGTGGACGAGGTTCAGGGCATCGAAGAAGAGGATGCCGCCCGTGGACAGCGGCACGATGCCCAGCAGCGGAACCGTGGCCTCGCGCTTCTCGCCGCCCTGCACGCTCAGCAGGGTGTTCGTGGACAGCGACAGGCCCATGGACAGCCCCGGGCCCGAGTTGATGGGCAGCATGGGGTAGCCGGTGAAGTCCTTGGCCAGTGTGCCCGTGGTGGAGTCCACCGCCAGGATGCCCGACGGGCACGTGGCGGCCGGAGCGGGGGCGGCGGGCTGGGTGCAGTTGGAGGGATCCAACACGCCGAAGATGCGCGCGCCCGCGGCCCGACGCTCCGGTTGCGCGTCCTCTCCGGGCACCCGGCTGTGGGTGACGAGCTGGAGCACCTGAGCGCCGCCGAAGTCGAGCGTCGTGCGCCGGACCTTCGTGTTCACCTCCAGGATGAAGCTCGTTCCCGGGTGGCCGAACTGGCCCCGGTGCGTGGACACCGCGATCAGGTTGGGATCGGGCAGCACGAGCAGGGAATTCACCGACTCGTCGGCGGCCAGCTCCAGGATCAGCTCCGCGGTGAGGGGCGCCGGGGGAGAGGCCAGTGCCTGGGGGTCCGTCGAGAGCGGGGCGCGCCACAGCCGCGCCCCAGCGGGCTCCTGGGTGGCGAAGTAGAGCGTGCTCGAGCCGCCCTCCTGCTCGGTGGCGAGCGACGCGAAGGCCGTCACGGGCCCCGAGGACACGCCCGTCATCAGCCGCGTGTCGAGCCGGGCCACCTCGCGCAGCTTGTCGACGGCGGAGTCCACGACGGAGATGACGGACGAGCCACCGCTGCGCGCGTACACATAGGTGCCGGTGCGCTCATTGCCCTCGGCGTCGTAGCGCACGTCGCGCGCGAGCGCCTGGGGCCGGGGCAGCACCGGAATGGCGAGCGGCTCCAGCGGATTGGGGGCACGCACGTAACCCCGCTTCGTCACGTCCTCCGTCAACTGGAGCACGCGCAACTCGTTGCGGTCCGTCGACGTGACGAACACCAGATCATTGACCAGGGCCAGGTCGTACGTCCCCTGGAGACCCGCGGGCAGGGCCACCGGATCCTGCTGCGTGCACGCGCACAGCAGCGCTCCCAGGCCCAGCACCAGAGACACCATGAAGCGCTTCACTGCTGCACCTCCGTGCACGTCGCGGATTGCCCCACGTCCTGACGGGCGCCGAGGTAGGCCACGAGCCGGGCGTCCTGGGGACTGTCGAGGTTGGGGATGTCGATCACCGAGATGCGTCCATCTCCGAAGTTGCTGGCGAAGATACGCGCCGAGTTGCCCTCCCGCTGCACGTCGAGGCCGAAGGGCCGGGGCGACTCGACGCCGCGGATCTGTCCCACCGACACCTGGGCCACGACCTGCCCCACGTCCGGGTCATAGACGGCCACCACGCCCGCGTCACTGCAGGAGATGAGCACCAGCTCCGCCCGCCCCGCCCCTCGGGGCACCAGCGTCACTTCCGTGGGGCCGAGCGGCAGTGGCACCGAGCCCACCACGGACATGCGGGGCGAATCCCCTTCACTGCCCTCCACGTTCACGATCAGCAGCGAGTCCGGCCCGCGCACGGCCATGTAGAGCCGGCGACTGGCCGCTCCCGACACCGCGGGCCTCGCCGTCAGCGCGAGCCCCCGGGATTCGCTCGCCGCGAAGCTCAAATCCAACCCGGGGTCGAGCAGCCGCCCGGGATTGTTCTTGTCCAGCACGCGCAGCAGGAACCTCCGGGCCGACGAGGAACTCGACGCGTACCTGTCGAACCGGCCGGAGACGAACACATAGCGCTCGTCGACGACCACCGAGTTGCTGCTGCCCTGGGGGAGATCCGGAATGGACAGCGAGAAGAAGTCCGACGTGGTCACCCGGGGCTCGTCGCCCGGCAGGCGCACCACGTAGGACTGGAAGGCGTTGCTCAAGCCCGACGGGGCCGACCCGGCCGGAGAATCCGCCGCGCTCAGGTGTGTCACCCACACGTCGCCCCCGGCCCCCACCCCCACGCCGAAGGGCGCGGGCGCGCGGGGCAGATCATCCGTCTGGCCCGCGACCTGGGTGAGCGACAGCGCGCCCTCGATGCAGTTGTTGCCCGGGGTGCCCACGCAGGACAGCCGCGTTGGCTCCGGCACGTCGATGTAGTGGATGAAGTCGCCGTCGGCGCGCGCGGTCACGAAGAGGCGGGGCGCCGCGTCCGCGCGCTCCCAGTAGGCGAGCTGCCCGGCGTAGCTCTGGATGAAGACCCGGGATTCAGGCGGCACGTTGAGCTGCTCGAACGTCACCACGGGGGCGGCGGGATTGGCGCCCGACTCGCTCAGCAGCGGCAGCCGGTTGCCCTCCGTGCCCACGCGATCCAGATCGACCGCCATGACGGTGCCCTGATCGAAGCACCGGTCGAAGTTGGCGCTCGACACGTAGAGGATGCCCCGCGTGGAACCGGCCACGGAGCGGTAGTGGATGCCGCTCGGGTAGACGAAGCGATCCGTGGGCGGGGGTCGCGGCTCGGCTTCGGAGCACGCGACGAGGAAGAGCGCGAGGCTGGGGAGGAGGATGCGCATGTCGGAAGGGGGGCGGAGTGTAGGAACCCCCCTCCCTTCGAGCAACTACAAAGGGGCCGGCCTATTCCGACCCCTCGGGGCGGCTGGGCCCCGAGTGGGGTCGGAGCGGGCTCGGAGTGGGCCCCTCCTCCCCTGCCCGGCGGCCGTCAGGCCTCGGACTGGATCTTCGAGAAGTCGGCCACCTGGTTGAACAGCGTGCCGACCTCCGTGAGCAGCCGGATGCGGTTCTCGCGCAGGGCGCGATCCTCGGCCATCACCATGACCTTGTCGAAGAAGGTGTCCACGGTGGGCTTGAGGCCGGTGATCTCCTGGAGGGCGCCGGAGAAGTCATCGGCCTTGACCCGATCGCCCACGCGGGTGCGCGCCTGGACGAAGGCCGAGTGGAGCTGGCGCTCGGCGTCGTCGGTGAAGCGCTGGGAGTCCACGCCGCCGCGGCTCACGTCCTTGCCCTGCTTCTCGACGATGTTGACCACGCGCTTGAAGGCCACCGCCAGGGGAGCGAAGTCCGCCTGTCCCACGATGCTGGCGAGCGCCTGGAGGCGCTTGTGGGCGGCCACGAGATCGTCGTAGCCGGCGGCGAGCACCGCCTCCACCACGTCCGTGCGGTACTGCTCCGTCCACAGCGCCTTGAGGCGGCCGCGGAAGAACTCGAGCACCTGCTCGCGCGCGGCGGGCTCACCGGCCTTGCGCTTGACGTTGGCGAGCTTGGGCGCGAGCTGCTCGAGCGCCGCGTCCACCGCCTGGGCCAGCGAGAAGCGATAGCCCCGGTCCAGCACGATGCGGATGGTGGTGAGGCACGCGCGCCGCAGGGCGAACGGGTCCGCCGCGCCGCTCGGCCCCTTGCCGATGGCGAAGATGCCGCACAGGGTGTCCAACCGGTCCGCGAGGCCCACCAGGGCTCCGGCGTCCTGCGTGGGCAGGGAGTCCTCGGCCGAGCGCGGCAGGTAGTGCTCGAAGATGGCCAGGGCCACCGCCTCCGGCTCTCCACTCGCGCGGGCATACTCGCGGCCCATCACGCCCTGCAACTCGGGGAACTCGCCCACCATGCCGGTGACGAGGTCCGCCTTGGACAGGGTGGCGGCGCGCTCGATGGTGGACTGGAGCGCGCCATGGCCCGTCGACTCCGCCAGCTTCACGGCCAGCGAGCGCATGCGCGCCACCTTCTCCGCGTAGCTGCCGAGCTGACCCTGCCACACCACGCGCGCCAGCTTCTCCGTGCGCGCCTCGAGCGGCGTCTTGCGATCCTCGTCGAAGAAGAAGCGCCCGTCGGCCAGCCGCGAGCGCAGCACGCGCTGGTAGCCGCGCAGCGACAGGTTCACGTCGCGCACCGGCGTGTTGGACACGGCGATGAAGCGCGGCAGCAGCTTGCCGTTGGCATCCACCACGGAGAAGTAGCGCTGGTGGCTCTTCATCTCCTGCACCAGCACCTCGGGGGGCAAGTCCAGGTGCCGCTCCTCGAAGGAGCCCACCACCGGGTTGGGCAACTCCACGAGGTTGGTCACCTGATCCACCAGGGAGTCGTCCTCCATGAGCTTGCCGCCGGCCTGCTGGGCCGCCGCGCGCACCTTCTCCAGCACCGAGGCGCGGCGCTTGGAGAAGTCCGGCACCACGTTCGCCTTCTCCAGGGCGGCCTCGTAGTCCGAGGGCCGGGCGAGTTCGATGGCCGCGGGCGACAGGAAGCGGTGGCCGTAGGTGGTGCGGCCGCTCCTCACGTCACCGAGCACCACCGGCAGCACCTCGCCACCCAGCAGCGCCACCACCCACTGCACGGGCCGCGCGAAGGCCTGGTCCACGTCGCCCCAGCGCATCGTCTTGCGGAAGCTGATGCCGTGCACCGCCGCGTGGAGGATGTCCTTGAGGATGTCCGCCGCCGGGCGGCCCTTCTCCTCCACCTTGGCGCCCAGGTACTCGCCCTTGGGCGTCTGCACGCGCAAGAGGGCGTCCACCGCGACCTTCTGGCTCTCGGCGAACTTCTCGGCCGCCTTGGTGGGCTTGCCGTCCTTGTCGAAGGCCGCCTTGACGCTGGGGCCGAGCACCTCGCGGGTGATGTCCTCGCCCCGCTCCGCCACGCCCTTCACCCACACCGCGAGCCGGCGCGGCGTGCCGTAGGTGCGCACCTCGCCGAGCTGGAGCCGGGCCTCGGCGGCGCGCTCGGTGATGATGCGCTTGAGGTCCTCCAGCGCGGGGAGGATGAACGAGGCGGGAATCTCCTCGGCGCCGATCTCCAGCAGCAGTTCACTGGCCACGGGCCACCTCCGCCTGCTCGGGCTTGTTGAGCGTCACCGTCTTCCAGTAGTCGCTGGCCGGCTTGCCCTCGAGCACCGGCGGCTGCTCGCCCACGGTCCAGGGCGTCTTGAGCAGCGGGTAGCCGAGCCTCTCACGCATCTTCAGGTAACCCTCGGCGCACAGGCGCGCGTTGTCGCGCACGCGCTTGATGAAGTTGGCGCGCTCGGTCACCGAGATGGCGCCGCGCGCGTCCAGCAGGTTGAAGGCGTGCGAGCACTTGAGCGCGTAGTCATACGCGGGCAGCGGCAGCTCGCGCTCGATGAGGCGCTTGCACTCCTTCTCGTAGGAGTCGAAGAGCGCGAAGAGCATCTGCGCATCCGACTCCTGGAGCGCGTAGCGGCTCATCTCCACTTCGTTCGGGTGGAAGACCTCGCGGTACTTCACGCCCTTGACCCACTCGATGTCGTAGACGTTCTCGACGTTCTGCAGGTACATGGTCAGCCGCTCGAGGCCGTACGTGAGCTCCGCCGCCACGGGCTTGCACTCGAAGCCGCCGCACTGCTGGAAGTAGGTGAACTGGGTGACTTCCATGCCGTCACACCACACCTCCCAGCCCAGGCCCCAGGCGCCCAGCGTGGGCGACTCCCAGTCGTCCTCGACGAAGCGGATGTCGTGGTCGAGCGGATCCATGCCGATGGCGCGCAGCGAGTCCAGGTAGAGCTGCTGGACGTTCTTGGGCGCGGGCTTGAGGATGACCTGGAACTGGTGGTGCTGGAACAGGCGGTTGGGATTCTCGCCGAAGCGGCCGTCGGCGGGACGCCGCGAGGGCTGCACGTAGGCCACGTTCCAGGGCTCGGGGCCCAGGGCGCGGAGGAAGGTGGACGGGTGCATGGTGCCCGCACCCACCTCGAGATCATAGGGCTGGTTGATGATGCAACCCTGCTTGGCCCAGTGGTTCTGGAGCGTGAGGATCAAATCCTGGAAGTACATGGCGCCGCGGACCCTAGTGATGGGGTCCAGGAGCGTCAAGAACGGCCCGCGTGCTCCGTGTCCTATCCGAAAGCGACAGGCACCTCAGGAGGACTGCTCGCGCAACCACCCGGGCATGGCGGAGGCCACCTCGGCCCCGGAGGGCAGGCCCGCCACGGCCCCCAGGTGCTCCACCACGCGCGAGCCCACCACGCACGAGAAGCGGACCAGTTCGGTCAGCTCCTCGAGGGGCGCCCGCCCCAGCGCCGCCGCGTCCGGGTAGCGCCGGGACAGCCCCCGGAGCAGGCCCGAGGTGAACCCATCCCCCGCCCCGGTGGTGTCCACCACTCGCGCCCGGGGGGCCTCCACGTGTACCACCTGACCCTTCCAGAGAAAGACGGCGCCCGCCTCGCCCCGGGTCACCACGGGCAGCAACACGCCCAGGCCCGCCAGGTGATGCAGCGCCTCCACGGGCCCCGGCTGCCCGGTGGCGAAGGCCACCTCCTCCTCGGACATCTTCACCACCGTGCAGCGCGGCAGCAGCCGCCCGAGCAGCTCGCGCAGCACCTGGGGCTCCTCCCAGGCATGGATGCGGATGTTGGGGTCGCAACTCACGATGCGCCCCGCCGCGCGCGCGGCCTCCACGCCGCGCAACATCGCCGCGCGCGCCTCGGGCAGCGCCAGGGAGTTGGTGCCCAGGTGCATGACCCGCGCGCGGGCGAGGAAGGCGGGGTCCACGTCCCGCTCGGCCAGGAGGAACTCGGCCGAGCGCGTGCGGAAGTAGCAGAAGCTGCGCTCGCCCCGCGCGTCGAGCGAGATGAAGACGAGCCCCGTGCGGCCCTCGGCCGTCTGGCGCAGGCGGCTCACGTCGACGCCCTCGGCGGCCAGGCGCTCGCGCAGCAGGTGGCCGAACTCGTCCTCGCCCACCACGCCCACGCTGGCCGAGCGGCCCCCCAGGCGCGCCACGCCCACGGCGACATTGGCCAGCGAGCCGCCGATGCCCGGGGTCCAGGAGGCCACGTCCCGCACGCGCTCACCGGCCCGCGTGGGGAGGAAGTCCACCAGGCACTCGCCCACACACACCACGTCGAGCGCGGCCGCCTCGTCCTGCGTCATGGGTGCCTCCTGGCCGCCGCCATCAGTCCAGCCCCACCTGGTCCATGAAGTCCACGCTCTTGAGGCGGCGGCCCAGGTGGTGGGAGATGAAAAGGTTGAGCAGCGCGCGCGCCCGGGCCCGGAGCTCCGCGGGCAGCGGAGTGCGCTCGCCATCCTGGAGCGCCCGGAGGCCGGAGAGCAGCTCGGCGGAGATGGCCACCGCGTCGCGCGCCCGGACCGCGCAGGCCTCGCACACCGCGCCGCCATGGGCCTGATCGAAGCGGGGCCGTTCGCCCGGAGGGCCGCCGCACAACGAGCACGAGTCGAAGCGCGGCATGAGGCCCGCGTGGGCCAGCGCCGACAGCTCGAAGGCCAGCAGCGAGGTGGGGCCCGCCTCCTTCGCATCGAGCTTGTGCAGGTAGCCCTCGAGCAGCGCGAAGAGCTCCGGGTGGGGCTCGTGATCGCGCGTCAGCTCGCGGCACAGCTCCACGGCGTAGAGGGCCCGGGCGATGAGGGGCAGATCCGCGCGGGCCGCGTAGTAGCCCGTGACGATGTCGGCCGAGTCCAGGCGCACCGTGGCGCCCCGCGTCTCCACGAGCTGCACGCGCAGGCGCATGTAGGGCTCCAACGCGCCGGCGAAGCGGCGTTTGCTCTTGCGCGCCCCGGCGGCGAAGGCCGTCAGCTTGCCGTGCTCGCGCGTGAGGAGCGTGACCAGCCGGTCCGCTTCCCCATAGTCCACGGTGGAGAGGACCAGCGCCTCGTCAGTGTATCGATCCATGCGTCAGGGGCGGGGCTGCGGCAGCGCCACCTTTCCAGTCACCACCAGGGCCGCGAACACGCCGGCGGCGAGCACCAACAGAACCACCGCGAGAATCAACCAAGCGCGCCTTCGCCGCTCGCGCTCCAGCGTCACGGGACTGGGCTCGGGAGCGGCCTTGTCCACCTCCTCGTAGCGGAGGATGGCCTCCTCGGGCGCCAGGCCGATGACGGTGGCGTAGGAGCGGATGTAGTTGACGATGAAGACCCGGTTGGGCAGCCGCTCGATCTGCCCTTCCTCCAGGGCGGCGATCAGACTCGGGGAAATCTTCGTCACCCGCGACACCTCGTCACGGGACAGGCCGCGCAGCTCGCGTTGCTGGGACAGATATCTGCCGAATTCGACGTAATCCACGGGGATGGGACTCGCTGGTTACAAGGCCTCGAGCAGGCGGTGGCAATCGTCCTTGAGGTTCTGGCTCGTCGCCTTGGCCTCGCACGTGGTGAAGCTCTGCTTCGCCTCCTCCAACTTCCCCTGCTTCACCAGGCAGGCGCCCTCACGCAGGTGGGCGTCCGCCACCTCCGGGCAGGCCTCACGATAACGGCCCAGATAGCGGCATGCCTCGGAAAGCTCGCCGCTTTCCTCGTAGATGGTGCCCAGGTTGCGGTAGCCCAGGCAGAAGCCGGGATTGATCGTCACCGCCGCCTTGATGTTCTGCAACGCCCGCTCCTTGTCGCCCTTCTTGTACAGGGCCCACCCCAGGTTGCTCTGCGCGATGAAGGGCGTGGGGTAGAGCATGTCGTTGAGTGCCTGCTCGTACAGGGGAATGGCCTCGTCATAGCGCGCCTGGGACAGATAGACATTGGCCAGGTTCGTCTTCGCCTCGGAGAAGGTCGGACGCAGCTGCAGGGCCTTCTGGTAGTGCACGATGGCCTCCTCGGGGCGGTTGAACGACAGGTGCAGGAGGATGGCCATGACGTGGTGCGCCTCCGGGTAGTCCGGATTGAGCTCCAACGACTTCTGGAGTTCCATGTAGGCAGCCTGCACGTTGCCCGCATGCTGGGCCTGCAGGGCCAGCTCGTAGTGGATCTCGGCGCCCTCGCGCTCCTTGTCGGTGGGGACATGCTTGCAACCCACCAGCAGGAGCGCGAGGAACCAGAGGGAGGAAGCGCGGGAGAGCATTCGGGGAGATCTCGTCACGGAAGGGGGAATCAGAAGGAGGCCAGCAGGCGGCCGAGGTTCGTCGAGGCCGTGCGCTTGTCGTCGGCCCGGGTACGGGGGCCCGGCGCCAGCTTGGGGTCCTTGTAGAAGACGGGCAAGCTCTTCAACAGCTCATCCTGCTGCGCGGTGGACAGGGAAGCGTAGTGCGCGTTGTCCATCATGAAGCCCATGGACTCCACGAAGGCGAGCGCCTCGGCCTCATGCTGTTGGGTTTCCTCGAGGCTCGTGCCGCGACGCGAGGGGGCGTACACGGCGCAATCCCGGGCCTCGGACAGGAACAGGTAGATGAAGACGGCGAAGCCGCTCGCGCCGCGCAGGCCCACCACGAAGGCCTGCGCGGGCCCCGCGGGCTTGCCGGGAATGGCCAGGTGGGGCGAGTTGATGGACTGGTGCACCAGCAGCACCTGCTCCCGCGCCGCGGGCAGACCCCGGAATCTGTCGTCGATGACGAACATGCTTGGGCACCATCCCTCGCGCTAGCGCGTGGTGAGGATGAACTCCTCGGTCACGTCCTCGGTCTGCGCGGCGGTGCGCTGGAAGCGGATGAGGGGCTTGTCGAGCATCACCCGGCCACCGCCCTCGTTGCCCTCGCCGATGACGACCTGGAAGACGTGCTCGGCGGACTGGCTGCGCCGCGGACCCGTCACGACCTTGGACGCCATCAGCCGCACGGTGTTCCTTCCGGGCCGCAGGTAGCGGGTGAGCTCCGTGATGACCTGCCCCTCGCCATTGCGCAGCTTGCGCACCCAGGCGGAGTTGATGAACAGGTCGATGTCGTACTCCGTCTTGCCCTGGGCGGATTGCTCCGTCACCAGCCAGTAGCGCTGGGTGATGCGGGTAGGAGCCGCCGGGGCCGGAGGGGCGGCGGGCGCCACTGGAGCGGCCGTGGGAGCGGGAGCCACTGGAGCGGGGGCCACCGGAGGGGGCGTGGGAGCCGGTGCCACCGGCGCGGGCACTTCCATCGTCTTGACGGTGTAGCCCGGAGCGACGATGTGGACGTTGCCCTGATCATCCAGGCGGACGGAGGAGACCTTGTCGAAGGTCTGGTTCGTCAGGCCGTCGATGCGCACCCCATTGAGGAACACCGAGGCGAGAGCCGGCAGGGGCAACAGGACCGAGAGGACGAGAGCGGAGATGACGCGGCGCATGAGGTGATGGACTCCTCCTGGAACAGAGCGATAGCGCACCCATCCGGGACGGACAAGCACGCGCCCCCGCCGCGTGCGCTAACTAAGGACCCTTCACCTCGGGCGAGGGCTCCTCGAGCTCCCTCTGGGCCATGGCCCAATCACCGCCCAGCCCCTCCCCTTCCCGGAAACGCCTGAAGTCACGGCGGACCAGGCGTGGATAGCGGCGGAAGGTGTCCAGCTCGCCCGCCTTCTTCGCCAGCCAGATGCGCGTGGGGCCGGCATTGTAGGCCATGAGGGCCAGATCCAGCTCCCCGAAGCGATCATGCAGCGTACGCAGGTAGCGGATGCCCAGGCGCACTCCCAGGGCGGGGTCCGCGGCCACCTCCTCGCGCGACAGCCGCAAGCCCTGCTTCTCCGCGAGGAAGTGCAACGTGCTGGGCTTGATCTGCATCAGCCCCCGTGCCCCCTTGTCGGAGACGGCCTCTTCCGTGAAGTCCGACTCCACGTCGATGAGCGCCAGGATGAGCAGCGGATCATACCCCGCCTGGCCGGCCTCCTCGGCGATGGCGTGCACGAGCTGCCGCCGCAGGGTGAGACCCAACTCCGGAGCACGCTTGGCGAGCACCGCGTCGATGAGCGCCGCGTCGGGAGGCGCTGCTTCGAAACGGGAGGACTCGGCCGCGAGGGGCGCCTCCGGAGGGGTGAACAGCGGCACCGCGCGGGCGGACAACACCAGGGCGACCCCGGCCACCAGGGGGAGCTTTCCACACCCGGCGCCCAGCGCGTGCAAACCGCGGAACAGCCCCTCGGCCCAACGCTGACGGGTCGAGGGGGGGGGCATCACTTGCGCTGCCCCATGGCGTCGATGCGCTCGGCCAGTCGGATGAGCCGGCTCTCGATGTCCTGGATCTGGTCGCGGCGCGGAATCATGATGCCCGACAGAGCGCGCCGAACTCCCTCCTCCACGTTGTGCTCGAGATCCTTGCGGTGGCCCGTCAACCGGTCCGTCAACAGCCGCCCCTGGCGCACCACCTCGTCCTGGCTCCAGCCCGCCAGGTCCGCCACTCGCTGCGCACAGCGCGTGGCCTCGTCCTCGGCGGTAGATACGGCCAGCAGGGCCTGGCTCCACACGCGCTCGAACGTCTCCGCCAGGGGGTACTTCTGGGGGATTTCCACGTTGTCCATGACACACTCTCCAGCATGGCCGTCCCGACCCGGGGCCAGGACGGCGGGGGGGTAAGGAGCGATCGAGCCAACAGGCACTCGATCGTGTGAAACACCGCTCACGCTCGCCGAGCTGCTTGCTGCGACCACTGCTGGATGTTCGCCCGGAAAGCGCACGGGTCGATCTCCATCGTTTTTACGAGTTAGTGCAACCAGCTTACACGGGTCAAGCTGTAAAACTGTTGAAAGTCATAAAAAAACCGCCACTCCCGGGGAAAACCGGGGTGGCGGCTTGAAACTTCCTTCAGAGAGACGAGGAGCGAGGGCTAGGCCGCCCCGCTGCTCTGGGAGCCCTCGGAGCGGCTGCCCGAGGACAAGGGCGGCACGAGATCGTCGCCGTGGGTGGCGGCCAGGGCGGCCTCCATCTCGGAGATCTCGTCGGCGGGGCTCTCCACCTCGATGTCGAGGTGCTTGTAGTTGGGCAGGCCCGTTCCGGCGGGGATGAGGCGGCCCATGATGACGTTCTCCTTGAGGCCGCGCAGGTAGTCCACCTTGCCGTTGATGGCGGCCTCGGTGAGCACCTTGGTGGTCTCCTGGAAGGAGGACGCGGAGATGAACGACTCGGTGGAGAGCGAGGCCTTGGTGATGCCGAGCAGCAGGGGCTCACCGACGCCCGGACGCTGACCGTTGGCCATGACCTTCTCGTTCTCCTCCTCGAACACCCACTTCTCGACCTGCTCGTCGACGAGGAAGCTGGTGTCGCCCACGTCGGTGACGCGCACGCGGCGCAGCATCTGCCGGACGATCACCTCGATGTGCTTGTCGTTGATCTTCACGCCCTGCAGCCGGTAGACCTCCTGCACCTCATCCACGAGGTAGCCCGCGAGCGCCTTCTCGCCGAGCACCTTGAGGATGTCGTGCGGGTTGGCCGAGCCATCCATGAGCGCCTCGCCGGCCTTGACGCGGTCGCCGGCGTGCACGCTGATGTTCTTGCCCTTGGAGATCAGGTACTCCTTGGCGAGGTCCGTGCGCAGCTCACCCGCCACCTCGGGGGTGATGATGAGCTTGCGCTTGCCCGTGGTGTCCTTGCCGAAGGAGACCACGCCGTCGATCTCGGCGATGGACGCGGCGTCCTTGGGCTTGCGCGCCTCGAACAGCTCGGCGACGCGCGGCAGACCACCCGTGATGTCCTTCGTCTTGGTGGTCTCGCGAGGCACCTTGGCGATGACCTCGCCCGCGTGGATCTCATCGCCGTCGTTGACGGTGATGATGGAGCCCTGCGGCAGGAAGTAGCTCGCCTGGCCCTTGGAGGACACCAGGTCCTTGAGGTTGCCCTGCTCGTCGCGCAGCGTGATGTGCGGACGGGCGTCGGGGTCCTTGGACTCGATGATCGTCTTGCGCGTGAGGCCCGTCACCTCGTCGAGCGACTCGTTCATCGTGACGCCTTCGATGATGTCCTCGAAGCGCACGGTGCCGCCCACCTCGGTGAGCAGGGGGATGGCGAACGGGTCCCACTCGGCCACGAGGATGCCGGCCTCGATCTTCTGGCCTTCCTTCACGAGGATGCGCGCGCCGTAGATGACCTGGTAGCGCTCGCGCTCGCGGCCGCTCTCGTCGACGATGACGAGCTCGCCGTTGCGGTTCATCGCGACGAGGCTGCCGTCCTTCCTCTGCACCGTGTTGAGGCCCGCGAACTTCACCGTACCGGCGTTGCGGTTCTCGAGGCTGGACTGCTCGGCGCGCCGCTGCGCCGCACCACCGATGTGGAAGGTACGCATCGTGAGCTGGGTACCCGGCTCACCGATGGACTGCGCCGCGATGACGCCCACCGCCTCGCCCACGGCCACCTTGCGGCCGCGCGCCAGGTCACGGCCGTAGCACTCCACGCAGATGCCGCGCTTGGCCTGGCACGTGAGCACCGAGCGGATCTTCACGCGATCCAACCCGCTGTTCTCGATCTTCTTGACGCGGTCCTCGTCGATCTCCTCGTTGGCGCGCACGAGCACGTCGTTGGTCACCGGATCGAGGATGTCGTCCAGGGCCACGCGGCCGAGGATACGCTCGCCGAGCGCCTCGATGATTTCCCCGCCCTCGACGAGGGCGCCGATGAACAGGCCGTCCATGGTGCCGCAGTCGTACTCGTTGATGATGGCGTCCTGGGCCACGTCGACGAGACGGCGGGTGAGGTAGCCGGAGTTGGCCGTCTTGAGGGCCGTGTCCGCCAGACCCTTGCGGGCGCCGTGGGTGGAGATGAAGTACTGGAGCACGGAGAGGCCTTCACGGAAGTTGGCCGTGATGGGCGTCTCGATGATTTCACCGGAGGGCTTGGCCATGAGGCCGCGCATACCGGCGAGCTGGCGGATCTGCTGCGCGCTGCCGCGGGCACCCGAGTCGGCCATGATGTAGATGGGATTGAACGACGGCTGCTTGCGCGTCTCGCGCTTGCCGTCCTTGTCACCCACGGCCTCTTCCTGGGAGATCTGCTGCATCATCTCGGCGGCCACCTTCTCGGTGATCTCCGCCCAGATATCGATGACCTTGTTGTAGCGCTCGCCGTCGGTGATGAGGCCCTCGAGGTACTGGTTCTCGATCTCCGCCACTTCCTTGCCCGCGTACTCCAGGAAGGTCTGCTTCTTGGCGGGGATGATCATGTCCTTGAGCGCGATGGAGATACCGGCGCGCGTGGCGTTGGTATACCCGAGGCTCCGGATGCGATCGGCCAGCAGCACCGTCTCCTTCTCGCCGGTGAGGCGGTAGCAGAGGTCGATGAGGCCACCGAGCGACTTCTTGTCGAGCACCTTGTTGATGGCGTCGAAGCCCACCTTGCGCGGCACGATGTCCCAGAGCAGGACGCGGCCGACGGTGGTCTCCTTGCGCGTGCCGAGGATGCGGCAGACGACCTTCGCCTGCAGGTGCACCTCGCCATGGTCGTACGCGGCGCGAACCTCGTCGGGCGAGGCGAACACCCGGCCCTCGCCGTGGGCGAACTCACGGGCGCGCGTCATGTAGTAGATGCCGAGCACCATGTCCTGCGTGGGGACGATGATGGGCTTGCCGTTGGCGGGGCTGAGGATGTTGTTCGTCGACATCATCAGCACGCGCGCTTCCATCTGGGCCTCGATGGACAGGGGCACGTGGACGGCCATCTGGTCACCGTCGAAGTCCGCGTTGAACGCGGCGCACACGAGCGGGTGCAGTTGGATGGCCTTGCCCTCGATGAGCACGGGCTCGAAGGCCTGCATGCCCAGGCGGTGCAGCGTGGGCGCGCGGTTGAGCATCACCGGGTGCTCGCGGATGACGTCCTCGAGGATGTCCCACACCTCGGGACGCTCCTTCTCCACCATCTTCTTGGCGCTCTTGATGGTGGTGACGTAGCCCTTCTCTTCGAGCTTGTTGTAGATGAACGGCTTGAAGAGCTCGAGCGCCATGATCTTGGGCAGACCGCACTGGTGCAGGCGCAGCTCGGGGCCCACCACGATGACGGAGCGGCCCGAGTAGTCCACGCGCTTGCCGAGCAGGTTCTGACGGAACCGGCCCTGCTTGCCCTTGAGCATGTCGGAGAGCGACTTGAGCGGCCGCTTGTTCGGGCCGGTGATCGTCTTGCCGCGGCGGCCGTTGTCAAACAGCGCGTCCACCGCCTCCTGGAGCATCCGCTTCTCGTTGCGGATGATGATGTCCGGGGCGTTGAGCTCCTGCAGCCGCTTGAGGCGGTTGTTGCGGTTGATGACGCGGCGGTACAGGTCGTTGAGGTCCGACGTCGCGAAGCGGCCACCATCGAGCGGCACCAGGGGGCGCAGATCGGGCGGAATCACGGGGATGACGTCGAGCATCATCCACTCGGGCTTGTTGCCCGACATGCGGAAGGCCTCGGCGACCTTGAGGCGCTTGGCGTACTTCTTCTTCTTGGCCTCCGAGTTGGTCTCGCGCATGTCGCGGCGCAGGTCCTCGGACAGGCGGATGACGTCCAGGGCCTTGAGCATCTCGCGCACGGCCTCACCACCCATGCCCGCGCTGAAGGACTCCTCGCCGTGCTCCTCGTAGAGCCGGTGGAGCTTCTCCTCGCTGACGAGTTCGCCCTTCTGCAGGGGCGTCGCCTTGGGGTCGATGATGATGTAGCTCTCGCAGTACAGGACCTTCTCGAGCTCCTTGAGCGTGATGTCGAGCAGGTTGCCGATGCGCGAGGGCAGCGACTTGAGGAACCAGATGTGCGCCACGGGCGTGGCGAGCGTGATGTGGCCCAGGCGCTCACGGCGCACCTTGGATTGGATGACCTCCACGCCGCACTTCTCGCACACGACGCCGCGGTGCTTCATGCGCTTGTACTTGCCGCAGTTGCACTCGTAGTCCTTCACCGGTCCGAAGATGCGGGCGCAGAACAGCCCGTCCCGCTCCGGCTTGAAGGTGCGGTAGTTGATCGTCTCGGGCTTCTTCACCTCGCCATGCGACCACTGGCGGATCTTATCCGGCGACGCCAGCGCGATGCGGATGGCGTTGAACGAGAGCGGATCCTTCGGCTTCTCGAAGAAGTTGAAAATGTCCTTCACGTTGCCTCCGAACTTCTTTGGAGCGCGTGAGCGCTTATTCGTTTCACCCTCCCGCCAGCGCCCGCCCGCTCAGGGAGCGGGCGCCGGGGGGAAGGCACGCTGAACTAGGCCTCGGTACCGGTCTTCACGCGGTCGTCGCTGTCGCCGCCGCCGCCGAAGTCCCCCGAGAACGAGCGCTGCCGCTCGGGCGGGGCGCTCTCCAAGAGCTCCACGTCCAGGGCGAGCGACTGGAGCTCCTTGAGGAGCACGTTGAACGACTCGGGCAGACCGGACTCGAGGACGTTGTCGCCCTTGACGATGGCCTCGTACATGCGCGTGCGGCCCACCACGTCGTCGGACTTGACGGTGAGGAACTCCTGGAGCGTGTACGCGGCGCCGTAGGCCTCCATGGCCCAGACTTCCATCTCGCCCAGACGCTGACCGCCGAACTGCGCCTTGCCGCCCAGGGGCTGCTGGGTAACGAGCGAGTAGGGCCCGATGGAGCGGGCGTGGATCTTCTCGTCCACCAGGTGGTGCAGCTTGAGCATGTACATGACGCCCACGGTGACGTTCTGGTCGAACGGCTCACCGGTGCGGCCGTCGAAGAGCACCATCTGGCCGGTGCGCGGCAGACGGGCCTCGTCGAAGAGCGAGTGGATCTCCGTCTCGCGCGCGCCGTCGAACACCGGCGTGGCGACATGGATGCCCTTCTTGAGGCGCTGGGCCAGGCTCTTCACCTCGTCGTCGGACAGGCCGTCCACGAACCGGCCGAAGGCCGCGTCGTCGTAGACCGTCTTGAGCTGCTTCTTGAGGTTCTCGCCGCTGTAGTTCTCGTCGATGTAGCGCTGCAGCTGCTCGCCCACGCCCTTGGCGGCCCAGCCCAGGTGCGTCTCGAGGATCTGCCCGATGTTCATGCGCGAGGGCACGCCCAGCGGGTTGAGCACGATGTCCACGGGACGGCCGTCCTCGAGGAACGGCAGATCCTCCTCGGGGAGCACGCGCGACACCACGCCCTTGTTTCCGTGGCGGCCGGCCATCTTGTCGCCCACGGCCAGCTTGCGCTTGATGGCGACGTACACCTTCACCATCTTGATGACGCCCGGCGGGAGCTCGTCGCCCTTCTTGATGCGGGCGATCTTCTCACCGAAGGCCAGCTTCACGGCCTCGGTGGTCTCCTCGAGGTTGCGCAGGATGTCGCGCAGCTTGCCGTCGAGCGGGTCACCGACGGAGATCTCCGTCCAGTACTTGTAGGGCACGGTGGCGAGCAGCTCGTCGGTGACGATGTCGCCCTTCTTCAGCAGGATCTTGCCCTTGTCATCCACGAGCTTGCCCTGGACTTCCTTCGTCCGGAGCATGGTGCGGATGCGGTTGTAGGCGCTGTCGCGCAGGACCTTGATCTCGTCGTTCTGGTCCTTGAGGAGCTTGGCCTCCTCCATCGACTCGATCTGCTTGGCGCGCTCGTCCTTCTCCACGCCCTTGCGGCTGAAGACCTTGGCGTTGATGACGGTGCCCACGACGCCCGGGGGCACGCGCAGGGAGCTGTCACGCACGTCGCCGGCCTTCTCACCGAAGATGGCGCGCAGGAGCTTCTCCTCGGGGGAGAGCTGGGTCTCGCCCTTGGGAGTGATCTTGCCCACCAGCACGTCGCCGGGCTTCACCTCGGCGCCAATGCGGATGATGCCGCTCTCGTCGAGGTCCTTGAGGGCCTCCTCACCCACGTTCGGGATGTCGCGGGTGATCTCCTCCTTGCCGAGCTTGGTGTCGCGCGCGATGCACTCGAACTCCTCGATGTGGATGGACGTGAAGACGTCCTCCTTGAGGATGCGCTCGGAGATGAGGATGGAGTCCTCGAAGTTGTAGCCCTGCCACGGCATGAACGCGACGACCACGTTCTGGCCCAGCGCGAGCTCACCCGTCTCGGTGGCGGGTCCGTCCGCGATCACGTCGCCCTTCTTCACCTTGTCGCCCTTGCGGACGATGGGCTTCTGGTTGAGGCACGTGTTCTGGTTGGAGCGCTGGTACTTCAGGAGGTTGTAGATGTCGACCTCGCTGGAGATGTCGAAGGCGCCCGCGGCGGAGTCGGCCTTCACCACGATGCGGCCGGCGTCCACGCTCTCCACGATGCCGTCACGGCGGGCCACGCACGTGACGCCGGAGTCGCGGGCGACGATCGCCTCGATGCCGGTGCCCACGAGCGGAGCGGCGGTGCGCAAGAGCGGCACGGCCTGTCGCTGCATGTTCGAGCCCATGAGGGCGCGGTTGGCGTCGTCGTTCTCCAGGAACGGGATGAGCGAGGCGGCCACCGACACGAGCTGGTTGGGCGACACGTCCATCAGGTCCACGTCCTCGGCCTTGGCCTGGACGAACTCACCGCCGCGGCGCGAGGACACGAGGGCGTTGATGAACTTGCCCTTGGGGTCCGTCTCCGCGTTGGCCTGGGCGATGGTGTGCTTCTCCTCCTCGAGCGCGGAGTAGAAGGCCACGTCGCCGGTCACCGAGCCGGCCTCCACCTTCTTGTACGGCGTCTCGACGAAGCCGAACTCGTTGACGCGGGCGTAGGTGGACAGCGACGCGATGAGGCCGATGTTCGGGCCTTCCGGCGTCTCGATGGGGCAGATGCGGCCGTAGTGCGTCGGGTGCACGTCGCGCACCTCGAAGCCCGCGCGCTCGCGGGTGAGGCCGCCGGGCCCAAGCGCGGACAGACGCCGCTTGTGGGTGACCTCGGACAGGGGGTTCGTCTGGTCCATGAACTGCGACAGCTGGCTGGACCCGAAGAACTCCTTGATGACGGCCGTCACGGGCTTGGCGTTGATGAGATCGTGCGGCATGAGCGTCTCGATCTCCTGGAGGCTCATGCGCTCCTTGATCGCCCGCTCCATGCGTACCAGACCGATGCGGTACTGGTTCTCCAGCAGCTCACCCACCGCGCGCACGCGCCGGTTGCCGAGGTGATCGATGTCGTCGATCACACCCTTGCCGTTCTTGAGGTCCACCAGGTAGCGGATGACCTCGAGGATGTCGCGCTTGGTGAGGATCTGCCCGTCGAGCGGCTCCTCGAGGCCGAACTTGAAGTTCAGCTTGAGGCGGCCGACCTTGGACAGGTCGTAGCGCTCGGGGTTGAAGAACAGGTTGCTGAAGAGGTTGGTGGC
Source organism: Cystobacter fuscus DSM 2262 (assembly GCF_000335475.2). NCBI lineage: Bacteria > Pseudomonadati > Myxococcota > Myxococcia > Myxococcales > Archangiaceae > Cystobacter > Cystobacter fuscus. The sequence continues at coordinate 167,521 of NZ_ANAH02000069.1, forward strand.
CGTCTCGGGCGTCGGAGGATCGCCCGGGCGCAGGCGGCGGTAGATCTCCATGATCGCCTGCTCGGGGGTCTCGATCTTGTCCATCATCAACGTCTCACGCAGGTAGGGACCCACGTTGAGGTTGTCGATGAAGAGGACCTTGAACTCCTTGATGTCGCGCTTGAGGAGCTCGTCCACCTTCTCCTGGGAGACCTCCTCGTTGCACTCGAGGATGACCTCGCCGGTGTTCTCGTCCACCACGTCGTAGGCGGACACCTTGGTGAAGAGCTCGTCCGCGTCGATGGGGAGCGTCTTCATCTTGGCCGCCTCGAGCTTCTTGATGGCGGCGCGGGTGAACTTGCGGTTCTTCTTGACGATGATGTCGCCCGTCTTCGTCTTGATGTCGCGCGTGGCGCGCTGACCGGGCAACAGCTCCAACTCCACCGACTTCTCGAACTCGGTGTTCGCCTGGAGGTAGATGGTCTCCGTGGCGTAGTAGTAGTTGAGCATCTCCTCGGTGGAGCCGCGGAACTCCAGAGGGTTCTTCTTGGCCGTGTCGGGCACCGCGCCCAGGGCGCGGATGAGCACCGTGGCCGGCAGCTTGCGGCGCCGGTCGATGCGGACGTAGAGGATGTCCTTGTGGTCGAACTCGAAGTCGATCCACGAGCCGCGGTACGGGATGATGCGGGCGTTGTAGAGCAGCTTGCCGGACGAGTGGCTCTTGCCCTTGTCGTGGTCGAAGAAGGCACCCGGGCTGCGGTGCAGCTGGCTGACCACCACGCGCTCGGTCCCGTTGATGATGAAGGTGCCGTTCTGGGTCATCAGCGGGATTTCGCCGAAGTAGACCTCCTGCTCCTTCACGTCCCGGATGGACTGGGCGCCGGTCTCCTCGTCCTTGTCCCAAACGACCAGGCGCACGACGACCTTGATGGGCGCCGAATAGGTCATGCCACGCTGGTGGCACTCATCCACGTCGTACTTGGGCTTCTCGAGGTGGTAGCTGACGAACTCCAGCGAGGACGTCTCGTTGAAGTCGCGGATCGGGAAGACCGACTTGAATACTCCCTGCAGTCCGAGGTCCTCACGCTTCTCGGGCGGAATATCCGCCTGGAGGAACTTCTCGTAGGACTGCTTCTGGATGTTGATGAGATTGGGAATGTCGATGGTCTTCGCGATCTTCGCGAAGGTCTTCCGCACGCGGAAGTTGTTCTGGATCTGCGTCGGCATTCAAACTCCGGGGCGAGCAAGCTCGGGCGGGACGAGCTTGGATAACGCGCAGCGGCAGCGGGAAATTTAGAGATACGGAAAGGGCAAAGCCGGCGCACCCTTTCCGGGCACGCCGGCCTGCTCAACCGGTCAGGAGGCGACGGGAATTTCCCGAAACCCGTCGCCGGCCCGAGACGAAACTACTTGATCTCGACGGTGGCACCAGCGGCGACGAGCTGGTCCTTGATCTTCTTGGCGTCGTCCTTGTTGACGCCCTCCTTGACGGTCTTGGGAGCGCCCTCGACCAGGTCCTTGGCCTCCTTCAGGCCCAGGCCGGTGATGGCGCGGATCTCCTTGATGACGTTGATCTTGTTCGCGCCGGCGTTGGCCAGCACGACGTTGAACTCCGTCTTCTCCTCGGCGGGAGCGGCGGCGGCGGCGCCAGCGGCCGGGCCAGCGGCGACGGCGACGGCGGCGGCGGAAACGCCCCACTTCTCCTCGAGCTTCTTGACGAGCTCGGCGGCCTCCATGACCGTCAGGGAGGAGAGCTGGTCGATGATCGTGTTCAGGTCAGCCATGTGAATGTCCTTCTTTCAACTTGTAACGGCCCCTCTTCCTTCCGGAACGAGCGGGACCAGAGGTGTGCGGTGGGTTGGCTACTGGAATCGGTTACTTGGGCTGCTGCTTGTCCACGTTCGCCTGGAGCACGCGGGCCAGCTGGGAACCGGGGGCCGCGATGGTGCGAACGAGCTTGCCGGCCGGCTGGTTGAGCATGCCGAGCAGCTGGGCGCGGAGCTCGGGCAGACCGGGCATCTTCGCCAGGGCCTTGACACCCTCGGCGTTGACGCGGCGGCCCTGCACGGACGCGCTGCGGACCTTGATGGTCTCGAGATCCTTGATGAAGTCCGTGAGGATCTTCGCCGGGGCCACGACGTCGTCGTAGCTGATGGCGATGGCCACGGGACCCACGAAGTCCTCGGCGATGACCTCCACCGGGGTACCCTTCGCGGCGCGCTTGGCCAGCGTGTTCTTCAGGACCTTGTAGTCCACCTTGCCGTCGCGGAACTTCTTGCGCAGCTTGGTGACCGTCTCCACGTTCAGCTTGGAAAACTCAGCGACGATCGCGGTCTGAGCCCGCGAAAACTTCTCGTTGAGTTCCTTGATGAGTTCTTCCTTCTCGCTCTTGATCACTTGGTTTCACCTCCTCACGACGCCCACCCGAGGGTGGGCTGGATTACCTGGGCCACGCAGGGTGGCAGAGCGAGAGGAGCCTCGAGAGGCACCACACCGCACCTCCAGTCTCGGCAGGGTGGCTCGGGGTGAGCCGTTTGAACCCGGTGGACTGCCCGCGCCTCCGACCGGTTGCCCGGTTGCCAACGGAGAGCACGCGCCCCGCTCCGGATCCCTGCTGTCTGGGACCAGGGATGTCTGAAGCGCGTCGTCTCATCGACGTGGCGCTTCAATTGCAAAAGCCGGGGCGCTATACCCGCGGCTTCGCAAAACGTCCAGCAAATTGTGATGGGGGTGGTCGCGGACCAACGGGGCGGGCTTCGTGAACCGATGCCACGCCCCCTCGTCAGGACTCCGCAACCACCCTGCCCTACTTTTGACTACCGGTGACGGGCGAGGATCTCGGTGGTGTCGATCTTGATGCCCGGGCTCATGGTGGCGGAGATGGCCACGCCCTTGAGGTAGACACCCTTGGCGGTGGCCGGCTTGAGCTTCATGACCAGGTCCACCAGGGTGTTGAAGTTCTCCTGGAGCTTCTCCGCGGGGAACGAGGCCTTGCCGAGCTTGGCGTGGATGATGCCGGCCTTCTCGGCGCGGAACTCCACCTTACCGCCCTTGGCATCGCGCACGGCCTTGGCCACGTCCATGGTCACCGTGCCCACCTTGGGGTTGGGCATGAGGCCGCGAGGACCGAGCACCTTACCGAGCCGGCCGACCACGCCCATCATGTCCGGGGTGGCGATGACGGTGTCGAAGTCGAGGAAGCCGCCCTCGATGCGCTTGGCGAGGTCGTCGCCGCCCACCACGTCGGCCCCGGCGGTCTCCGCGTCGGTGGCCCGCTCGCCCTTGGCGAACACGGCCACGCGCACGGTGGCGCCCGTACCGTGGGGAAGAACCACGGCGCCACGGACCATCTGGTCCGCGTGCTTCGGGTCCACGCCCAGGTTGAGCGCGACCTCGACGGTCTGATCGAACTTGGTGCCGCGGAGAGTGGTGGTCTCCTTCAGGGCCTGGAAGCCCTCGGCGATGTTGTAACGCTTGTTGCGGTCCACCTTCTCGGCGGCGGCGCGGAACTTCTTACCGGACTGAGGCATGGGGAAAATCCTCTTGATTCAAAAGGGTGAAGGTGGAGGGGACTAGACGATCTCGATGCCCATGGAGCGCGCGGTGCCGGCGATGGTGCGCTGGCAGGCCTCCAGGGAACCAGCCGTGGTGTCCTCGAGCTTCTTCTTGGCGATCTCCTCCAGCTGCTTCTGGGTGATCTGCCCCACCTTCTCCTTGCCCGGCTTCTTGGCGCCCGAGCCCTTCTTCTTCTCGGTGTGCAGGCCCGCCGCCTTCTTGATGAGCACGGCCGCCGGAGGCGTCTTCAGGATGAAGGTGAAGGAGCGGTCCTGATACACGGTGATGATGACCGGGATGATCAGACCTTCCTTGGCCTCCGCCTGCGTCTTGGCGTTGAACTGCTTGCAGAACTCCATGATGTTCACGCCCTGCTGACCGAGCGCGGGGCCGATCGGCGGAGCGGGGTTCGCCTTGCCGGCGGGAATCTGCAGCTTGACCTGTCCTGTGACCTTCTTCATCGGCTGACGACTGCCTTTCGAATGGGTGGTTGTCGCGGTCCGCTTGACAGGCGGGCCTCCCACCCTGGGGATCCCCGGCGCGTGAGCGACCGGGGAAGACTGCTAGCCGGTGGTCTTCTCCACCTGCATGAAATCCAGTTCCACGGGCGTGGCGCGACCGAAGATGCTGACCAGCACCTTCACGCGGCCCTTCTCCGCGTTGACCTCTTCCACGGTGCCATTGAAGTTGGCGAAGGGGCCATCGATGACGCGCACGGTGTCGCCATCGGAGAACTGCATCTTGGGCTTGGGCTTGAGCGTCCCCTCGGAGATCTGCGAGGTGAGCCGGGCCACCTCGGCATCCGAGATGGGGGTGGGCTGCTCGTTCTGCGCCGCCCCGGGGAAGCCCGTGATCTTCGGGGTGTTCTTCACCAGGTGCCAGGAGCGATCATTGAGCTCCATCTGCACGAAGATGTAGCCCGGGAAGAACTTGCGCCGCGAGGTCTTCTTCTCGCCCTTCACCATCTCGACGACCTGCTCCATGGGGATCAGGATCTCGCCGAACAGGTCCTGCAGGTTCTCGAGGCGGATGCGCTCTTCCAGGCTCTTCTTCGCCTGGTTCTCGAAGTTGGAGTAGGTGTGGACCACGTACCATTTCATCGCCATTACAACTTCCCCCAGATGGCAGGAATCCACTCGACCATGAGGTTGTAGGCGAGGGTGTCGATGCCGAAGAGGAGGATCGCCGCGACGATGGACGCGACGATGACGGCCATGGTCGACGCCTTGGTCTCCTCCCAGGACGGCCAGGTCACCTTCATCAACTCCGAGGCGACCTCCAGCGAGAGCGTGTGCGTCTTGGGGTGCACGTAGGCCCCCACCACGAGCCCCGCGGCGATCACGAAGCCCAGGAGCGTCGAGACCGTCCAGTCGAGACCGTCGATGATGACGGGATCGCTCCACCCCAGGCGCGCCCAGATGAGGCCGCAGACGTGCTCCAGGAAGAACGCGAAGATGAGACCCGCGATGAGGAAGAAGATGACCACGAGCCGCTTCGGATCCATTCCCGAACGGTTGGCCTGCTGGCTGGCCTCTGATGCCGCTGCCATGATTCCTCGCTGACTGAGTGCGACTGGATATCGAAAAACACAGGAACCCCCGGTACGTGGGTACCGAGGGTCCCTGCAACTAAACAACTGGCAGGCCAGGAGGGATTCGAACCCCCAACACGCGGATTTGGAGACCGCTGCTCTACCGTTGGAGCTACTGGCCTAGAGAACACCCGAACGAAACAGCCGACCTAGACTTTACCTTCCTTATGGACGGTATGCTTGCGCTCGCGGGGGCAGTACTTGCTCAGTTCGAGCTTGTCCTGGCTCTTCCGCTTGTTCTTGGTCGTGAAGTAGTTCCGCTCCTTGCAGGTCGTGCACTCGAGCGAAATGATGCTGCGGTTACCCTTGGGCATGGCTTGGACTCGATGAACACGAGGGAAAGCTGCGCGAAACAGCTTCCCCTCGGAGTTGACTCACAGGAGAGGCAGGCAAGAAGCCCACCAGCCAACTAGGCGATGATCTCGGCGACGACGCCGGCGCCCACCGTGCGGCCACCCTCGCGAACCGCGAAGCGCAGCTCCTTCTCCATCGCCACCGGGGTGATGAGCTCCACCTCGATCGCGATGTTGTCGCCCGGCATCACCATCTCCACGTTGTCCGGCAGCTTCACCGTGCCCGTCACGTCCGTGGTGCGGAAGTAGAACTGGGGACGGTAGCCCTTGAAGAACGGGGTGTGGCGGCCCCCCTCTTCCTTGCTCAGCACGTAGATCTGCGCCTTGAACTTGGTGTGCGGGGTGATGGAACCCGGCTTGGCCAGCACCTGGCCCCGCTCCATGTCCTCACGCTTCAGACCACGCACCAGCGCGCCGATGTTGTCGCCCGCCCGGCCCTCGTCCAGCAGCTTGCGGAACATCTCCACGCCCGTCACCACCGTCTTCTGCGTGGCGCGCAGACCCACCACTTCCACTTCCTCGCCCACCTTGATGATGCCGCGCTCGACGCGGCCGGTGGCCACCGTTCCACGGCCGGCGATGGAGAACACGTCCTCCACCGGCATCAGGAAGGGCTTGTCCGTGGCGCGCTGGGGGGTGGGGATGTAGCTGTCCACCGCCTCCATCAGCTTGAGGATGGCCGGCTCGCCAATCTCCGAGGTGTCGCCCTCGAGCGCCTTGACGGCGCTGCCGGGAACAATCGGAATGGTGTCGCCCGGGAACTCGTACTTCTTGAGCAGGTCGCGCACTTCCATCTCCACGAGCTCGCGCAGCTCGGGGTCGTCCAGCAGGTCCACCTTGTTCAGGAAGACCACGATGTAGGGCACGCCCACCTGGCGGGCGAGCAGGATGTGCTCGCGCGTCTGGGGCATCGGGCCGTCCGCGGCCGACACCACCAGGATGGCGCCGTCCATCTGCGCCGCGCCCGTGATCATGTTCTTGACGTAGTCGGCGTGGCCCGGGCAGTCCACGTGCGCGTAGTGCCGGTTCTTCGTCTTGTACTCCACGTGCGCCGTGGAGATGGTGATGCCGCGCTCGCGCTCCTCGGGGGCCTTGTCGATCTGGTCGTACGCGAGGAACGTCGCGCCGCCCGTCTTCGCCAGCACCTTGGTGATGGCCGCCGTGAGGGACGTCTTGCCGTGGTCAACGTGGCCGATGGTGCCGATGTTGACGTGCGGCAA